>NZ_JBPYCR010000013.1:0-78148 GCF_051846915.1 Virgibacillus sp. W0181 | reverse complement strand
TGAACGTTTGAAAACCCTCCATTGAGTTTTCAAGGTATAACGGTTTTCCGAATTGAACGCCACGAAAATCCTGCGCACGTGCAACATGAGTTTTCTTAGCGATGTCAACTCCGATAATTAATGTTTTGTCTGTTAGTTGTAAGATCTTTTCATTTTGTTTATAATTCATGTTAGTCCTCCTTGGTTTTTTTTAAGGGTCCATTTTGCTGATCAGCTTCGGACACCTCGTATCATACCAAGGGGGATTTTTTTGTTCAACTCTCATTTTGCTTTATTACAGGAATGCTTTCTGACCTTATAAATTATTGCTTAATAAATGCATTTAATGAGCGAATTTTCCATTAATTAATCAATATTTTCTTGACTACCCTGATAAAACAAGTTATATTAGTATCAAGCGAAGAAGATGTAAGGAATCATTACGAAAGACAGCTTCCATAGAAGTGGATGTTTGTATGATCCTACCTTCTATCGAAGCTGTTTTTATTTAAATGATTTCTGCTTATTTTCTTTGTATTACCACGTTCGTTTTACGTGAAAGAATCTAGGAGGATTATTTACATGCAAAATGGAGTAGTAAAATGGTTCAATGCTGAAAAAGGCTATGGATTTATCCAAATGGAAGAAGGAGATGATGTCTTCGTACATTATTCTGCTATCCAAGAAGAAGGGTTCAAATCATTGGAAGAAGGACAAGACGTAACCTTTGAAATTGTTGAAGGTGAGCGCGGTCCACAAGCTGCTAATGTAACAAAAGTTTAATTTACTCGTTGACTCTAACATAATAAAAGTGGTAATCCTTAAACGGGATTACCACTTTTCTGCGTATAAAATTATTGAACCTCTATTGTTAAAAAGGCATTTTGTTATCTATTATTTATATGATTTTGCCAGTGCTGCATTTTCCTCGGGAATTCGAATGAACAATAATAGTATATGTAGCAATGGAAAGATTAACGCTGTCCAAATTGCACCAAACAGTAATGGGATGAGCAGTAACTCTATTCCTACTATAATATAATTCGGATGCTTAACATATTTATATGGGCCCTTTTTAATAAGCGCAACTTTAGGTAAAACAATAATCTTTGTATTCCAAAACCTCCCAAGTGTATATATGCACCAGACTCTTCCGAATTGTGCTAGTAAAAAAATGAACAACAAAAAGAAGTTAATTGTAATTATTTCCTTTCGCCCAAAGAGCGCTTCAACGATGATAGACAGAAAGAAAAGGGTATGCAAAATAATAAACCATTTGTAATGCTTCTCCCCCACCTCTAATCCGCCACGTTGTTTCATCCACTCTTCATTACGTTTGGCAATGATGAGTTCAATAAATCTTTGACAAATGATGAATAATAACAATCCGGTCAATATCCAATATTCCACCTATTCATTCCCCCCATTCCACCAAGGCCAATTCAGAACTAAATCCTGGACCTAGGGCACTGATTATGCTTGGCGATTTACTCTGTGTTTTAGCTTGTGCGGTTAACCACTCGTATAAAACATAAAAAACTGTTGCGGATGACATATTACCGTGGTTACGTAACACGTCATACGAATGGATAAATTGATGTTTGGAAACACTTAATACAGCTTCCATAGCCTCTAACACCTTTGTACCTCCAGGATGGGCAATATATGTAGAAAACATAGATGGATCTATTTTTTCTTCCTTAAAAAATCGAAATAAATGTTCCTTCCATATCGTTTTAACCAATCCGGGAATCCGTTTCGAAAAGATTACTGCAAACCCGCTGTTTCTGACATCCCACCCCATAATGTCAATACTGTTTTTTTTCGTAAAAGAACTGGATTTAATTATTTTGGGGACCTGATATTTTTGATGTTCAACATATTTGGATTCTTCACCAATCAATAATACGGCTGCAATACCATCACCAAATAAAGCAGTCCCTACTAAATTACCCATGCTTTTATCATCTTTTTGAAATGTTAAACTACAAAGTTCACAACATATTACAAGCGCGGTTTTCGATTTATTCGCCCGGATCCACTCACTTGCTCTTGATAGACCGATCGCTCCCCCGGCACAGCCAAGCCCCCATAGTGGCATTCGTATGACGTCTTCCCTAAAATCCCTTTCGGTGATTAAATGTGCGTCCAAGGAAGGAGTGGCAATCCCTGTACTCGAAATAAACATAAGCATATCAACGGCTTCATAAGGAATATCTTTCGACAGTAATTCCTCGTTTGTTAAACAATGATCGGTCGCTTCCAATGACTTGTTTTTAGCCACTTGTAAATACAAATCATTTTTCTCTTTGAAATCATGATCTTTCTGAAGCCAATCTGCATTTGCGGCAAACTGTCTTTCATTGATCATGGCATTATCAAAGACGGGCATTAATTTATCCACTTCTCTATTCATTGACGGAAAAATCTTTTGAACTAATTGTTTTACTTGCTGCTGTTTCATTTTGTAATCCGGAATCCCTAACCCAACTGAAGAAATATAAGCCATTTTATTCACCTTTTTTTAGCTAGTATGTGCTCGTCTTCAAAAATTATCCTCCAAATGGCCACATTTCCTTCACATTCTTTTTAAACGAAAAGGTTTGTAAAACCACGGCAATCCTGTCTTCACGCGTTATTGAACAAATTGTGAATCGTTATGGAATCTGCTCAATTTCAGGATTGAATTGTGTATGATGAAAATAGAACAACATGCTAAATATTAATTTTAGATTGTCTGTTCAATTGGATTGTCACAGCAATTATATTTATTAAAAACAGCTACTCAATCAATGAAAGGAGTGATTATGCATGGCAAAAGTCGAGCAAACGCAAAAACAACAACCAATGAAAGATGAAGATTCGAAAGAACATTCTTTTAAAGGTACTTTTGTTTCTGTCATGTTGTTGGGAGGATTTTTAATCGTTAGTTGGATAGGCGTATGGGCTTTATTTTTATCACGTTAGCAGGAAGGGAGAAACTTACAAATGAATATGCATAAGTACGAAAAAATATGGTTAATATTCGGTACTGGTACGTTATTAGTATTTCTCGTAGTAGTTGGAATCAGTGCTTTTTATATGGGAAATCAACCGCCAAGCTGTGCGGTGACACTTGATCCAGAAAAAGTAGATGAAACAGAGCCCTTTGATGACCCTGGCTTAAAACAAATCGGAGACAATGAGTATCAACTAACGATTGTTGCTTCAGCTTTTAATTACGATGTTGGAACGGATGATAAAGTTGTACAAATTCCAAAAGGAGCAACTGTTCATTTTAATGTAACGACAAAAGATGTTGTACATGGCTTTGAACTCGCTGGAACAAACGTCAATATGATGCTTGAACCAGGGTATATCAGCACATATACAAACACATTTAAAAACGAAGGAAAATTTACGTTAGTTTGCAATGAATATTGTGGCGTTGGCCACCAGTTAATGGCAGCTACGATTGAGGTGATCGAATAATGATGAAATCAATTAGAAGTATTCAAACGAGTGATGCTAAACTGACGATGGCCCATATGTATGTCGCATTTGCTGCGCTATTTGTCGGTGCAAGCTGCGGATTATTACAAACATTGGAGCGATCTGGCAAATTTACTTTGCCGTTCGGAATCGGATACTATCAAATTTTAACCGTACATGGTGTCGTTCTTGGTCTTGTTTTAACTACATTTTTCATTTTAGGCTTTATGCTTGCCGCCCAAAGCAAAACAACCGGCGGATATAATTCTTTTGAACGTAAAACTGGTTGGATTGGTTTTTGGATGATGACGGCCGGGGTTATACTTACTACGATTTTCATATTATTGAACGAAGCGTCTGTACTATATACATTCTATGCGCCATTGATGGCCCATCCGGGATTTTATATTGGATTGACCCTCGTTATTATAGGTAGCTGGATTGTTGGCTTTATTATCTTTAAACGACATGCCAGATGGAGAAAAGAAAACAAGGGTGAGCGGACACCATTACTAAGCTATATGGCAGTTATTACAATGTTAATGTGGCAAATTGCAACATTGGGTGTTGCAGCAACCGTTTTGTTACAATTCATTCCGTGGTCTTTAGGGTTTACAGATTCGATTGACGTTTTAGTAAGTCGGACATTATTCTGGTATTTCGGGCACCCGCTTGTTTATTTCTGGCTTTTACCTGCATATATGATGTGGTATGCCATTATGCCCAAAATTATCGGAGGAAAGATTTTCTCTGATTCTCTCGCACGTTTGTCATTTATTTTATTGCTTTTGTTTTCCATTCCGGTAGGCTTTCACCACCAGCTAACAGAACCCGGTATTGATCCGTTCTGGAAGTATATCCAAGTTGTTTTAACATTTCTAGTTGTTATTCCATCATTAATGACTGCTTTTTCTCTGTTCGCTACATTTGAGGCAAGAGGTCGTGAACTTGGTGGAAAAGGGTTATTTGGCTGGGTTAAAAAAATGCCTTGGAAAGATGTACGCTTTCTTGCACCGTTTATCGGAATGGTCTGGTTTATTCCAGGTGGTGCCGGTGGAATCATTAATGCATCCAATCAGATGAACCAAGTTGTGCACAACACCATTTGGGTAACGGGGCACTTTCATTTAACAGCGGCTACATCTGTAATGTTAACGTTCTTTGGAATCGCTTATTGGTTGATTCCTTCCGTGACGGGTCGTAAATTAACGGCTAAAATGAATAAATGGGGCATTATCCAAACAGCTGTCTGGTCTGTAGGGATGGCAATTATGTCCGGTGCAATGCATTGGCAAGGTTTGTTAGGTGGACCGCGTCGTTCCGCTTACTCAGAGTATGCAGGAAATGCTGATACTGCGGCTTGGGGAAGCTACCAAGTAGCACAGGCGGTCGGAGGATCGATTTTATTTATTGGCATGATTATCATGTTAGTCGTATTTATCAACTTAGCATTCTTTGCTCCTAAAGGAAAGCAAGAATTCCCAATCGCAGAAGTTTCTGAAAGCTCAGGCACTACTCCTAAAGTGCTTGAAAATTGGAAGTTATGGATTGGTGTCACGGTGGCTCTTATTTTATTCGCCTATACCATACCATTTATCGATATCATTCAAAATGCACCTCCGGGATCACCTGGTTTTAAATTATGGTAAAAAATTAGTAATCAAAATCGAGTTTTTGGGCACAAGCATTTATTGCTTAAGATCTCTATGTAAAGAAAAGCGCTAGCGCCCTGCCTAGAAACGTAGCGACTGGACTGAAGCAACTAAGATAAAGGAATCACGATGAGCACGCGAATCGATGATGACTTTCACCCAAGGGCATAAGGGCGACTAAGCCTCTGGCTAAAGCCATCGGCAAGTCTTCTTTATCGCAAGACGCTGCAGGAAGTCGCCTAGTTTCTGGGCTAGCAGGCTTAGAACGCCACGTCCTGTGGCTACGCCTGCACTAGAACATCCTGTATGTCGAAGCTAGACAGCTATGCACAAAATTTTATACTTTCTGACCTACTCAAAAAGAGGAGGGAAAAAATAACCTTCCCCCTCTTCTATTTTCAGTGATACAGGTCTGAAATGGAGGAAAGTTACGTGAAAAAAATATACATCACATTTGGAATTTTGCTCGTATTAGGTATTTCGGCAGGAATATTTTATTTACAAGTAGTCAGACCGAGCAATGCTGAGTTACCATCTGACATTGTTATGGAAACAATATTTGAAGAAGCATATACGTTTGACAATGAACCTGAAAAAGCACGATTAGTCGAATTTATGTATACGAATTGCCCGGACGTTTGTCCAGTAACAACATTGGAAATGTCAAAATTGCGTAATTCGCTTGAAAATGAAGGGGTATTTGGCGATCAAGTGGAGTTTATTACGATAACTATTGATCCAAGTTATGATACACAAGAAGTGCTCGCGGATTATGCAAGCCGGTTCGAAGTTACCTCCCCTGATGATGGATGGACATTCATCAGGGGTTCGGAAGAGGATACGAAAAAAATTGCCGATTCATTAGGATTTATGTATCGTGATCCGGGAACCGGTGATATCATTCATTCCACTTTCACTTATTTTATCGATGAAAATAATAACTTAACTGAAAAGTTTGCAATGGGTAATGGGTTTGACCGTGACAAAGTATATAGAAGAATAATGAGCTCGATTAATTAACGAACAAGAATCGTGATAAAAGATAAGCTCCCCTTAAGCCTTTAGATTAGTATAAATTCGTTGGCTGGTGGAGCTTATTTCACTATATTACTTAAATTTTATTTCCAAAATATTGATAATAATCGGTTCGAATAAAACCATTAAACAATTTTCTTTTTTTTGTTGGCTTTTTTCCGATACATTTCTCAAAATCTTCAAATGCCGTTAGTATATACATACTCCAAGTTGGGTTTTCTGCGATAATTTTGCCTAATGACTGATACATCTTCGTTATTTCTTTTTTATCACCAATACGTAAGCCATATGGTGGATTACCGATAATATATCCGTTTTTTTGCTTTAAGGACAGGTCGCTTACTTGCATTTGCTTCCATTCAATAAGATCTCCCAACCCTGCTTCCATGGCGTTTGCTTTTGCTATACTAACCATCTGGTGGTCGATATCAGAACCAATAATATGAAGTTCCTGATCATAGTTCGCTAAATCTTCCGCTTCTTCCAAAGCTTGTTCCCACATTTTAGTATTTATAAAGCTCCAATTTTCAGAGGCAAATTCTCGATTGAATCCCGGTGCGACATTTTGGCCAATCAACGCTGCTTCAATAGCAATTGTTCCTGAACCGCAAAAAGGGTCAATCAATGCTTCGTTTGGATTCCAATTTGTAAGTGATACTAACGCTGCTGCGAGCGTCTCCTTTAATGGTGCATCCCCTTGCCCTGTTCGATAACCTCTTTTATGTAATCCAACACCTGAAGTATCAAGGGTCAACGTGGCGATATCTTTATTTATAGCAACTTCAACTTTAAATAGCGCTCCTGTCTCCGGCATTCTGGAGGCAAGTCCATATTTAAGCTTAAGTCGCTCAACGATCGCTTTTTTTACGATCGCCTGGCAATCCGGAACACTGTACAAAGTAGATTTTTGTGATTTCCCTGATACAGGGAATTGTCCATCCTCGCTAATGACATTTTCCCATGGCAAGGCTTTCGTAGCCTCAAAAAGTTCATCAAATGTCGTTGCTTCGAATTCCCCTACATGTACTTTTAACCGATCCGCGGTGCGCAACCATAAATTACACCGAGGGATGGCTGACACAGGTGCGTCAAAAACGATTTTCCCATTAGCAACGGTTGGTTGATACCCTAATTCTTTTACTTCATTCGCTACAACAGATTCTAGCCCCATAGCTGCTGTTGCAATTAATGTTATTGATTGAGTCATAAAAATTCCCTCTCAAAATAAAATGGTAGTATCAGTTTAGCATAATTGCTTGCCATTTAACCAATTATTATTTACCTCTTTAATACAAAAAAACTTATTTAACAGTTTACACTACTAAATAAGTTCTCTCGAAGACCGTTGAATACTTGATAAGCCATGTTCTGTTCCATTGTACTCAATAACGGTGGTCAGCCTTGTACGCCGGACATAATCATTTATCTACAAGAAATCTTGTCCCTTTTTCGGTTGATTTCCCTAATCAAGGGTGCCCCTACCATTGTTTGGGTTGCTCACTCATGGGGTTTACCCGTTCCACCCGACTTGTTTCCAAATCGGTTTCGTCACTGTGGCACTTTCAAGGCTTCCTCCATATCAAAGGACGTAGGAGGGATGCCTGCCGTTAACCATAATGGTTACCTTGACTTATGATTTCGTCAAGCATGAACACTACAAACATCTCAGTTTGTGTGAGCATGGACTTTCCTCAACACGTATTACCGTGCAGCGATTACGTAAGTATTCAACATCACATATAATATTATAACATAAATACCCTATTCGTTCATTAGTAAAATCCAGGGAACTATCTATATAGAGGATTTGATCTAATCATACATTCATGAATCAATATCGGCATATTTTTTTCCAAAAACGGTTTTCTCTAAATTGGACAATCTTTTTAACACATCATAATTTACCTGATGATTATGGTTAGTCGCCCTCGGCCTCGTATGTTCTGAATTTTTCCTAAGTCTTTCATTTTCCTGTGTTAATCTCTCAATGTGTTGTTGAAATGCATTATAGTCCTTTATTATTGTGTCAAGAAATTCATCAACTTCTTCTTGTTTATACCCACGCATAGCAACTTTAAATTCTTTTTCAAGAATATCTTTATTTGTTAACTGGATTTGATCGAAATTCACGTTATTCACCTCAAACTCATTATTAATAAATTAACATCGATTCATTATATTATCAACTAATTTTAGTATACGTTTATTTTATACCAAATGCTAACTAACATTATAGCATAAAAAAAGAAGCTGAAAACTGCTTCTTGAAAATAAGTCATTCTTTTCATACATCCATATCTTCTGATACAAAAGCAAAAGGCAAAAGCTTTCCCATAGAAATTGTTTTTATTTCACCGTGCAAATTAGCTAGATGTATTTGAACGTCTTCATCAAAGAACTCACTCATTACTTGTCGGCAAATTCCGCATGGAGGCACTGGTCGTTTTGTATCCGCTATAACTGCAAGCTGATCAAATTTCGATTCCCCATTTGCTATTGCATTAAACATGGCTACTCTCTCTGCACAGCAAGTAGCGGGATATGCTGCGTTTTCAATATTGCATCCCGTAAAGATGTTTCCATTTTTAGTTAGAACAGCGGCACCTACTGCAAAATTGGAATAAGGCACATGGGCGCGCATTCTTACCCTTTCTGCTTCTTTTATTAATTTCCCCTTCATGACGAGCTCCTCTCTCGTAATTCGTTCAGTAACTGATTAAAAATGTAAGAGCATGAATGGTTCAGCTCCATATACCTTTTGCGTCTTTCATCTACATAATAACTATGTAATATGATCATTTCCACATTTTCTTTTGTGGAATTAATTTGTTGGGGATGTACCTTTATTATTCTTTGTTTTGTTGCTTGAAGTGCTGCACTCTCCCACTCTTCCAGAAGATTATATATTGGTGTCGTTTTTTCCTTCATTGCAAGAAAAAACTGCTTGTCGTTCTTACTTTCCGGTTTTTCACCCTTTTCATACCGGAGTTTTAACTGTTCTAGTTCAACCTGAAGTTGTTCTGTCATTTTTTTTAATTCGGACATACATAACCCGCCTTACTTTTACTATTGCTTTAAATGTACCATTTTAAATAAGGATAGCGCAAGCGCTCGACGAGACTACTTTGCGTATGAAATATGCACCATCAAACGAACATGGGTACAGTCAAACTCGGTTGTCGCAGATGCATATACTACATTTTGAAGACTGCAATATCAATGCTCACCCTCACCTAAACACAAAAAATAATACCTATTTATAAAATAGGCATTAAAGAAAAATGAAAAGTCTATTCAAATTTATTAATCATTGCTTTTAGTTCTTGAATGTTTTTATATTGGTTATCATAGTCATAGACGATTTCATTTTCAATCGTAGTTGTTATTTTCTGATCCATTAAACGAATTTGATTAGAAAGGTGCAACAATGACTTATCCATTTCTTCTATACATTTATAATTTGCCATGCCAGTCAATTCTATTGCTACTGCCATAAAATTCACCACACTTTTTAGATTTACGCTACTTATTCGGTTTCTTTGCACCTTCTCCTTCCGAGTCGACAAAACTAGAATTAATGAAACAAAACTAGTGCTTATACGCGAATAATTGCATAATATTTGATAAATGACCTAAGAACTTGAAAAATGGAAACAATTTATTAAATAATAGTGAAATAACTAATGAAAATTAGGCCGAATAACTATTTTGATATATAATAGTTATGATAATAATTCAAATCACACAAATTCAATTCAAAAAGTAATCAATGATGTACGATGTTAGGAGGTCTAAGATGCAATATCCAAACGGACTGAAGAAAAATTCGTTTCAACAGACGCGGTCAAGGGAAAGCTTTAGTAATCGCGGGATGACGTTGGAGGAAGATATCAATGAAACGAACAATTATTATTTACATACGAACAAGGCTATCATCCATAAAAAACCTACCCCTGTTCAAATCGTTCGGGTTCATTATCCAAAACGAAGTGCAGCAGTCATTACGGAAGGTTATTTTAAACAAGCATCAACAACGGATTATAACGGCCTATACCGAAATCAGTATATTGATTTCGAAGCGAAGGAAACAAAAAACAAAACGTTATTTCCACTGGCAAATATCCATGAACATCAACTGAACCACATGAGATCAATTGTTGAACACGGGGGAATCAGTTTTTTAATTATACGCTTCACATTATATAATGAAACTTACTTTCTTAAAGCACAAACCTTATTTTCATGTTGGGATGAAAAGGAAATAGGTGGGAAGAAGTCAATTCCCTATGAAAAGATAAAGCAAGAAGGCTATTTAATTCCTTGGAAGTATACAACGAGAGTCGACTATTTACAAATTATCGATAAGCTTTATTTTTAGAACGGAGGAATGGAGTATGGCAGATAATGGCCAATCTCGAACAGCAAGAAGAAAACAATTAAAATCAAAACAAAAACCGGTATGGAAAAATATAGCGAAAATTATTTTCATGATCGGCTTACTCATCGGTCTTGGGGTAGCTATTTTATTTTCATATTATATTGTCACTGCACCTGACATTGATGCAGCCAAATTGTCAGATCCTTTTTCATCGAAAATTTATAATAAAGATGGTGAATTTGTAACAGATATAGCGGCTGACGAAAAGCGAACAAAAGTTGAATACGAAGATTTGCCGGAAGTACTTATTGACGCTGTTACCGCTACCGAGGATGCTCGCTTTTTCAAACATTCCGGTATTGACATAAGACGTATCGGCGGAGCCATTATGGCCAATATTACGAACGGATTCGGTTCGGAAGGCGCTAGTACAATTACACAACAAGTAGTAGAAAATGCATTTTTAACTTCTGACAAAAAAATAAAATTAAAAGTACAGGAACAGTGGCTTGCCTTAAAACTAGAAAGAAAATATTCTAAAGAACAAATAATGGAAATGTATTTGAACAAAATATTTTATGGTAGCGGAGCTTATGGAGTAGCAAAAGCTTCAGAAATTTATTTTGGAAAAACAGATTTGCATGAATTAACGCTCGTGGAAGCCGCCACTTTAGCCGGTCTTCCACAGCGTCCATCAGCTTATAACCCATATAACAATCCTGAATTGATGAAAGAACGTGTAGACACCGTGTTAAACCTAATGGTGCGCCACGACAAAATAACAGAGGAGCAAGCGAACGAAGCTAGACAAGTGGAAATCGCCTCCCTATTGACGGAAAAACGTCCTGATTCAAAAAAATACGAATCATTTATTCAAAAAGTAGAAAAAGAAGTTCGTGAAAAAGTGGATGGGGCAAATATTAATACTGATGGGCTGAAAATATATACAACACTTGATAACAGTGTTCAAGAGCACGTTGAATTCCTATTAACTGATAGTGAAGAAAATCCGATCCCATATCCTGATGAAGACCTGCAAGCAGGTATGGTTGTTGTTGATACAAAGACTGGAGCAATTCGGGCTATTGGCGGCAGTCGGAATAACGAAAACGTGGATGGCTGGAACTATGCTTATAACGACCAGGGTAGACAGGCTGGTTCAACGTTTAAGCCATTATTGGCTTATGGTCCAGCAATTGAATATGAGAAGTGGTCCACGTATCATCAATTGAATGATGACAAACCATATAAAATTGGCGATATCGAATTTCGAAATCATAATCGACGATATCAAGGCTGGATGTCTGCTCGGTATGCTTTAAAGCATTCGTTAAACGTTCCTACATTAAAGACAGCAGATGAAATTGGACTAGATCGAGTTAAAACATTCGCAGAAGGTCTTGGCATCGATTTTTATGATGATAATATAAATATCGGAGACGTTATCGGTGGATCTACTACAAATTCTACACCGCTTGAATTAGCCGGAGCTTACAGTGCTTTTGGAAATGAAGGAATCTATAATGAACCATATACAGTTACTAAAGTTGAATTTCCGGATGGATCAAGCGTGGATTTAAAGCCGGAATCTAAAGCTGCTATGTCCGACTACACCGCCTATATGGTTACGGATATGCTGAAATCGGTCGTTAAGGATGGTACGGGAACAAATGCAAATATACCGGGGTTACATGTAGCCGGAAAAACTGGAACAACAAACTTAGAAGATAAAAAAGGTGCAAATAACTCCTGGTTTGCAGGCTATACAACCAACTATACGATTTCTGTCTGGACGGGGTATGATGACCATAAAAGAATCATTGAAAACACGCAAATACCACATTACTTGTTTAAAAATACGATGACGGAAATATCTGAAGGAATTGATACACCTGACTTTGTAAAACCGAGCTCAGTTGTTGAAGTTGCCGTTGAAAAAGGATCTAATCCTGCAAAGCTTCCGAGTGAATATACACCGAAAGAAAACATAGTGACGGAGCTTTTTGTAAAAGGACATGAGCCTACAAAACAATCCGAAAAGTTCGATCAACTTGATCCGGTCAGTGATTTAACAGCAACATACGATGAAGAATCGAATGCCATAGATGTAGAGTGGAGCTATTCTTCTGAAGATGATATTTCATTTGAAGTAAGCGGAGATGTTAATGGGCAAATGAGCCAAATTTCAACAACTGAAGATACTTCTCTTTCTATTTCAGAAGTAGAGCCTGGTAGAGAATATACTTTCCAAGTTGTTGCAATTAATAATGAAAACAATATGAAGAGTGATGCTAAATCAGCGAGCGTTATCGTTCCAGAAGAGGAGGAAGAGGAGGAAGAAGAAAGTGAGGACAATGAAGAAATCGAAGAAGATGAAGCCGACGAGAATGAAGATTCAGATAATCAGCAGACAAATATCCCACCGGTAAGTGGTCTTTCATCAAACTATAATAAAGACCAGAAAATTGTTGATGTTTCTTGGCAATACAATGGCCCACCAGCATCTTTTGAAGTCGATGTAAATGGGAAAAAACAAACAGTTCAATCAAAGGGGATCGAAATTAGTGGTGCTTCACCCGGAAGTATGACCATTACAGTGGTACCAATTGGATCAAATGGAGCAAACAATGGTGTAAAAGGTGAAGCGCGAAGTATTAAACAGGAAGTACCTGCAGAAGAAAACAATGAAAATCAGGAAGAAAGTTAATTTAAAATGGCTGTCACTAATGACTGTAATTGACATTAGTGACAGCCATTATTTAATGAATGTTTTAGCTGTGCATGCTTTTTTATGTGAAATTCTCGCTTTTTAATCCACTTGAGCACGTTGCAGTTTTTTCATTCTCTTCTTCCCTTCCCTGCAAATACCTAGGAGTGGGCATTCCGGACACTCGGGGTTTCTAGCTTTACAGTGATATCTGCCGAAAAAAATCATCCGATGATGTGTGTTCCCCCACTCTTCCATCGGGACCTTTTTCATTAATGTATTTTCTACTTCCAAAACAGAATCTTTCCACCTACAGATCGCTAAACGCTTGGAAACCCGTTCCACATGTGTATCAACTGCTATCGCAGGCTTGTTAAATGCTACGGAGAGAACGACATTCGCTGTTTTTCTCCCAACACCTGCAAGCCCAATTAATTGCTCCCTTGTTTGAGGAACAATGCCGTTATACTCATCGAGCAACGAATTACAGAGCTTTTGAATATTTCTTGCTTTTGTGCGGTTTAAACCAATGGAACGAATATCTTCTTGCAACTCTTCCACCGTGACAGCTAAATAATCTTCCGGAGTTTTATATTTTTTAAATAAATCTTTCGTTACTTTGTTCACTAATACATCTGTACACTGTGCAGACAACAAGACGGCAATTACTAACTCAAAAGGATTGGAATGATGTAACTCACATTCAGCATGGGGAAACATCTCCTCCATTACATCCAAGACATAGGTTATTTGTTTTTTTGTTAGCAATATTACTCCTCCCCCTTCAGCCAGTTATAATAAATGGACGTATCTCTTTTGACAGGTTGATACTGTTTGTTTACTTGGTTGCTGCGAAAGTTTTTACCCGCATCCCTGGCTTGCTCCACTGAATGAATGCCTTTCTTTTTCCATTCCCGTAGAATGCGATCGATATATTTAAAATTGAGTTTCCCCATTAAAACAGACTCTCTTAATCCTGCTTTGATTAGAGCTGGTGATATTTTGTCTTCATCAAGCCACACATTGATCGTTTCTATTTCAAACGGGGAAAGTGGTCTGCCAAATTCCTGCTCAAACAGGATAAATAAACTACCTTCTTGTAAGTCGTTTTGGTCATTATTTTGCTCCGTAAATAACTTTTCCCACAAAGGATTTAAACTATATGCTTCACTTAATTGATTCTTATCATTTTTTGACTGTTTAATTTCCAGTACATTACGCTGGATTAATTTACGTAAAATATTAGCGCATTCCTTTTCATTGATCGTTAAATGACTTGCTAATTCTAAAGGTGTAGGAAAATTGTTTTTGTTTTGCAAAAACCGATGAATTTGTAAGATGACCATAACTTCGTGTTCATTTAACCCTATGGACGTATAAGAAGTTATTAGTTTGGACGGGATTGTAAATTGATCGATTAACATTTGTTGTATATCGACATGTTTCATCATAAAAACACCTCTTTTGTTAGTATATCATGGATTATCCGTAATTTATCATTATCTATATTTTAAAAACATTAACTAAAGAAAGCCGACGATATTCCGAACGGCTTTAAAAATATCCATGATATTCATTGCTGTAACATTAAAATCCCTTGCGAAGAGCAAGGGATAATGGTCATGTTTTATGTTATGATTGATGTTTAATAACAAAACGATGAATACGCTTGGCTGCTTCTTCTAATATGTCGATCGACGTGGCGTACGATAGACGGACATTGTCCGGTGCGCCAAATCCGGATCCCGGAACAAGTGCTACCTTTTCTTCATCAAGGAGTGCAGTCACCCAGTCATCAACCGTTTGGAAACCATTTATTTTCGCAGCTTCTTTTACGTTTGGAAACAAATAAAAGGCGCCATTCGGCTTCTTACATGAAATGCCCGGAATATCAATAAGCAATTGATATAATGTGTCCAGTCTCTCGGAAAATGTTTCCCTCATCTTAATTGTCGGGTCTGTTTCCGCTTGGTATGCGGCAAGTGCGGCATATTGTGCAATTGAAGTCGGGTTGGATGTTGCATGAGATGCATGGTTTGTCATTGCCTTAATGATAGCTTCAGGTCCTGCAGCATAGCCGATTCTCCATCCTGTCATAGCATGAGACTTGCTCACACCATTAATTACAACGGTTTGTGCTTTTAACTTATCCGACAGCTGAGCAACTGATAAATGCTTGTCATCTGTATAAATCAACTTTTCATAAATTTCATCAGATACGATTAAAAGATCATTTTTTAAGCAAACTTCTCCTAATTTTTCCAATTCATCGCGACTGTACATCATCCCAGTTGGATTGCTCGGTGAATTAATAATCATTGCTTTTGTTTTACTTGTAATTGACTGTTCCAGCTGTTCAGGTGTTAATTTAAAATTATTTTCTTCCAAGGCATTTACGAAAACAGGTTTTCCACTTGCAAGCTTGATTTGTTCAGGGTAACTAACCCAATAAGGCGTTGGGACGATTACTTCATCACCTTCGTCCAGAATTGCTTGAAATAAAGTGTATAATGCATGCTTCGCACCGGTCGTTACAATAATTTCGTTGTTTCTGTACAATAAATCATTATCATCTTGAAACTTTTTTGCAATTGTTTCTTTTAAATCCAAAATACCGCCGGATGGGGTATATTTTGTCATTCCCTCATCCATTGCTTTTTTTGCAGCTTTTAGGATGTACTCAGGGGTGTTAAAATCCGGTTCACCAACTCCAAGGCCAATCACGTCGTGGCCTTCCTGTTTTAACTCTTTCGCTTTTGCTGAAATTGCCAATGTTGATGAAGGAGTAAGCGTGTTAACTCTGTTTGCTAATTTCATATCATTTCCACCTCTTTATTTAAACATTGTTGAGAATCGGAATTGCTCATAAGCTGAACCATCATATATGGATAAATAATCGAATACGTACCGATCAGCCTTATCTGTGTATGTTAGCTCCCATACCGGTTGATCCTCAACGATTCCCGGTACTATTTTAATAAAATTACAATCATTACAGTTTCTTTCCCATTGGTTTACTATCGAATCCTCTGCCATCATTTCACTTTTCTTAATAATTTCGATTGGATCGTCATTTGTTAAAGGTACGAATGCCAGTTTATTTACTTCTTCTGCCGTTTTTCCCCATACTACATGATATGCGTCCTTTTCGTGGAACGAAGTAATTTTGTCAATTTCTACAATTGAAGTTTCATTCATAATTCTTTTTTCTGATTCAGCATAGCCTTCTGTTTTTATTTGCATCATCTGATTGTACAGTACGATAAAATAAATAAAAACGATTAAAAAAGCAAGGATAATACCTATAAAAGTCACTTTGATCCATCCAACAGTATTAATATTCAATTTGGTTTACCTTTCTTTTCCATTTTATTATCAAATTTTGTTACTTATAGCTAGTAACCGATTGATAAATACTATGTAATGTAAATCCCATGCGCAAAGCGATTTGCTGAAAAATACACTCCTAAACCATACCATACTATTTTACACTAATACATGCAATATGTATTAGTTTTTTTTTGAAGTTGATCAACAAAATGAAAGGCTTAAGTCAATTCCAAAATAAATTGGTTTAAAGGTCTTTATTATACCATGCATCCGCTTTTTTGATTAAATGGTTTGTATTGTCATAAGTAACTGGGACTTTCGGTATTGACTGAAGGAACAGCTTTCCATAACGCGCTGTCATCACGCGCGCATCACATACAAATACGATTCCACGGTCACTTTTAGACCGTATAAGCCTCCCAAACCCTTGTTTGAATCGAATAACCGCATGAGGCAATGCCAATTCAGTAAAAGCATTCTTACCTTGCTCTTTTAAATATTGAGCTTTTGCTTCGTATATTGGGTGTGTTGGTGGCTGGAATGGTAGTCGAACAATAACCAAGGATGCCAAAAAATCACCAGGTATGTCGATACCTTCCCAGAAAGAACTAGTCCCTAATAATATAGGTTTGTTATATAAAGTGAAATTTTTCATTAACCGATTACGACTTCCACTTGTTATCCCCTGCGCAATTAAATCGTATGAATCAAGCTCATCCATTACTTCCTTCAATAAATAATATGTTTTTTTCAGCATATCATATGATGTAAACAGAACGAGCATTCTCCCTTTTGTTACCTCAGCGAGAGAAATGATTGCTTCACAAGTAGAATAAATAAAATTATCCACATCTCCATAATTAATGGGTGGAAAATCACTCGGAATTAATAACTGTACTTGCTCATTATATGAAAAAGGGGACGTTATCTGTTTTGTTAGTACATGTTCTGTTTGCAAGCCAAGTCGAGATTCAATAAAATCAAATGAGTTTTTCATCGTAAGTGACGCACTTGTTAATACAACACTACGTTTTTTATCAAAAAAGCTTTTCGCCAGTATGTTTGCTACATCCGTCGGTTCACTATATAAATAAACCGCGTTTTTTGCCCCGTATGCTTCAATTTCTATCCAACGGACGATAGAAACGGAATCCGCTGTATTAAAAAAAAGTTCTAACTCGTCTATATATTTTTGGATCAATTGTTCGTAATGACTTATATAATCCTGATCCACTCTATTAGATGTATTTTTATTTAAAAAGGCCAATAAAATAGCTACATCACGTAAGTAAAATGCTAATCGATTTACCTTTTCAATAATCAGATCCCACTGTTGCTTCACTTGCAGGGGTTCTTCAATACGATATTGTACCCTTCCAACATCACTTAATGTCTTTTCACTATTTTTCATGTTCATTACAAAACCATACAATGAACGGAATAAATCATCCAATTCATATTTCGTGTTAGCTAAAACCTCCGACCATTTCTCTTTGGAAATCGAATCTGTATGTAATATAATATTTTCCATTATCGGATTGCTAAATTGACTGATCGTATATTGCATGCTAATATAATCAAGTTTTAATCCATCATGTTTTGCTGCTGTTTCCTCAAAATGGTGTGCTTCATCAATAATAACTTTTCTATAAGAGGGTAAATATTGATAATCGTTGAATAGATCCGTGCATAACAGCGCATGATTTGTTAATATAATTTGTGCTTGTTGTGCTTTTTGTTTTGCTTTTTGATAAAATGACCAATTGAACCATGGTGAGTGCACGTTTGTCTTTCCTTCTGCATCCGTACATATCTTCTTAAAAAACAAATACCCACTAGACGGCAACTGTATTTCATCTATATCACCGGTTTCTGTTTCCGTCAGCCAAACGAGAATTTTAGCCTTTGTAAGTGCAATATCATAATTATCGTGTCCACTCAAGGCCAATTCCTGTTCAAATCGTTCCAAACTAATGTAATGCTGCTTTCCTTTCAGTAGTGCAGCGCTAAAAGAATACGGAATGATTTTTTGTAACTGGGGTATTTCTTTTTCCATCAGTTGTGATTGCAGTTGTGTTGTATATGTACTTATTACGATACGGTCCTGTTCAGAAATTGCAGTAAAAATTGCCGGAATTAAATAGGCAAGAGACTTTCCAGTACCTGTTTCAGCTTCAATTAATGCATGTTGCTCACTTAAAAAGGCATCAAAAACGGCTTCTGACATTTCCCGCTGGCCTGTTCTTTTTTCGTAACTGGGCATGATGCGTTCAAGCGATCCACCCTCTTCATATATATCATCCAGATAGTAACCGACTGCAGGCATTTCATTAGCCTGTTCTTTTTCAATTGGTTCAACATGTTTGAAGGCTAAACCTCGAAATGATACTATTTGTCGGTCAACGGTCTTCTGCTCGGAATAAATTAACTTCTGTCTTCTATTTACCAGCACCTCATAAAGATCAGAGTGCAACAACTTTTCCAGCTCAATCAGGTGATTGATCGTTTCCAGCGGCAATTCGTTTATTTTTTGTCGCAATTTTAAAAATAACTCACCTGTCACATATGCATCTGACAATGCACGATGTGGATTATTATGGGATAGATGAAATTCATTTGCTAAGTGTCCGAGCTTAAAACTTTTCGCTTGAGGAAATAATATTCGTGCCAGTTCAACAGTGTCGATTACCGGATTGGTTAATGCATCAATACCATTTTGCATTAATTCATGATTTAGAAACCGCAAATCAAATGGAACATTATGCGCAACTAAATAACTATTATTAAAATACTGAATAATTTCTTGTGCTTTTTCATGGAATAATGGTGCATCACGTACATCATCATCGCTTATTCCGGTTAATTCGGAGATGAAAAGGGAGATCGGTTTATTAGGGTTTAATAACACCGTATAATCATCGACAATTTCGTCCCCTTCAATAACAACGATACCTACTTCAATAATTTTATCATCGTTTGCAGGTGAATTTCCTGTCGTTTCCAGATCTATGATGACAAACCTTTTCATAATTCCACCTTTTTCCTTTATATTCCCTGTTCTGCGTTCAAAATAAGTTATACGGTGAATAGATTCATTTTACATAGCTGTCATTGGGGGTTCTTGTTCAAGCATTTGCTCAACTTCATTTTTATCGTTCATAATAGCCACTTTCGGCTTGAATGAACAAAGTTCCTCATTTTCAACAATAGCATATGCAATAATAATAATAATATCGTCTTTTTGAACTAAGCGAGCAGCTGCGCCATTCAAACAAACAACCCCCGAACCTCTTTCGCCCGGAATAACATACGTTTCCAGTCGTGCCCCGTTATTATTATTGACGATTTGAACTTTTTCGTGGGGGAGGATATCAACCTTCTCCAAAATACTTTCATCAATCGTGACACTGCCAACATAATTCAAATTAGCTTCTGTAATTCGTGCACGGTGTATTTTTGCCTTCATTAAAGTACGGAACATCGGACTTCCTCCTGTTATAATCGATTCACTAAATTTCCACTTTGATCAAATAATAAGTTATCGATTAATCTGGCCTCTTTAAACTGAACTGCTGCTGCTAATACTACCTGTTCATCAACAGCTTTCAACGAATTAAGAGAAGGATAACTAAGTAATTCCACATAATCAATTGCGCCACTTGTTTCTTTTAAAATGATAGCTTTTACTTCTTTTATAATGGTAGCAGGATTTTTTTCACCGTCAACTACTAATTTTCTCCCGTATTTTAATGCTTTATAAATTGAGCTCGCTTCCTCACGTTCTTTCGGCGTCAAATTAACATTTCTGCTGCTTTTCGCTAACCCATCTGCCTCTCTCACCGTCGGAAGTCCAACTAATTGAAGTGGAAAATTCAGATCTTCAATAAGTGCATCCACTACAGCGACTTGCTGAGCATCTTTTAACCCAAAATACGTTTTGTCTGGTTGAATGATATGAAATAATTTCGTTAACACGGTAATAACACCATTAAAATGCCCTGGGCGAGAACGGCCGCACAATACATTTGTCCGATCATTTATTGAAAGGCTTATAGTCATTTTATTTGGATACATTTCCTCCATGCTTGGAATAAACAAAATATCCACGCCATTTTCCTGTGCCAGTTGAATATCTCTTTCCTCATTACGGGGATACCGGTCAAAATCTTCATTGGGGCCAAACTGTAAAGGGTTAACAAAAATACTTGTTATAAGTAAATCATTCTCCTCTTTGGCCCGTTGCATTAATTCTAAATGCCCTTCATGAAAGTAACCCATAGTTGGAACAAAGCCAGTTATTTCAGATTTACATGAACGGGTGTATTTGTACATTTCTTCCACTTTGTTAATAATTTTCATTATCGTCTACCTGCTTTTATTTACTGGTAAGTCAGCTTTATTTTTAATGAAAAAAGTATGATCTGATGTAGGGAAAGATACATCTTTTACTTCAGTTATATAGGATTGTAATGCTTCCACATTAATCTTATTAATGTCGGCATACGGCTTCACAAATTTTGGCAATCTGTCAACTCCGTATTGCAAAATATCATGATAAACAAGAACCTGTCCGTCACAGTCATTCCCTGCTCCAATACCTATCGTAGGAATACCAATCGATTCCGTTACTATTTTAGCTAATTCCTTTGGTACACATTCCAGTACAAGTCCGATCGCGCCGCTTTTTTCTAATTGGATTGCCTCATTTAACAACTTTTCAGCTGAGTTTTTATCTTTTCCTTGAACCTTATATCCTCCAAGGACATTAACAGTTTGTGGGGTTAGGCCTAAGTGAGCAAAAACTGGTATTCCTCCATCTGATAGTCGTTTTGTTAACGTCAATATATCTTCCGATGCACCTTCTAATTTAATCGCTTGGGCACCTGTTTCCTGAAAAAGCTTCGTGGCGTTCTCTAACGACTGCTGCATCGATATATGGTAAGACATAAATGGCATATCGACAACGGTAAACGTATTTGAAGCTCCACGCTTAACTGCTTTTGTATGGTGAATCATATCTTCCAATGTGACTTGTACAGTGGTCGAGTAGCCTAAAACGACCATTCCGACTGAATCACCGACGAGAATCGTATCAACACCGGCCATTTCTGCTTGTTTGGCAGATGGATAATCATAAGCTGTTACCATTGTTATTTTTTCTTTTGATGCTTTCATTTTAGTTAAATCAATTCGGTTCAGCATAATATTCTTCCCCCTCATCAAACCATGAAATTTCTGCGGAATACACTTTCTTTACTTCTCTATCCTTCGTTTCGGCTAATAACGCACCATCTTCAGAAATGCCAATAAAAGTTCCTAGCCATGTTGATTGCATCGTTTTAATCCATATAGCTTCATTCAACCGAAAACCATAATTTTCCCATTCATTTTTTACTCCGGGAAACCCGTTTTCCATATATTCGGTATATTTTCTTTCAAAAGTGACTAACATTTTTTGTATTACCTCTTGTAAATTCCATGCTTGATCTGTTTCCACTTTCAAAGAAGTAGCTTTTGACCGGATACCTTCTGGCAACTCTGTTTGTGATTGATTAATATTCAATCCCATTCCAATAACAACATATTGAATTTTATCTTGCTCTGCCTGCATTTCAGTTAATATTCCCGCTAATTTTTTTCGATTAATCAATATATCATTTGGCCATTTAATTTGTGGTTTCACTGTGGAGATCGAATGGATCACATCGGCTATAACAGTTGCTGCAAGTAAAGTAAGTTGAGGAGCAAGATATGGTAAAATCCGCGGTCGAAGAATTATACTCATCCAAATTCCTTTCTCTTTAGTCGAGTACCAAGAACGATCCATTCTTCCTTTTCCTTCTGTTTGTTGATCTGCAATAATAACCGTCCCATGCTCTGCATGATCAAGGGCAGCTTGATGAGCTAGTCGCTGGGTTGAAGTTGTACTTTCTTTATGAATAATTTTTTTCCCTAGCCATTTCGTGCTTAATCCCCATTGTATTGTGTTCTCGCTTAGTTTACTTGGATAGCCACTGATTCGGTACCCTCTATTGGACTTCCCTTCAATTATGTAACCGTCTTTTTCTAATTCGCGCATATGCTTCCAAATCGCGCTTCTAGATATTTGTAATTTTTCCGATAATAATTGACCTGATGTAAATTGGTCTTTTCGTTCTGCTAATAATTGAATTAATTTATTTCGGGTGGATGACATGTAATCCACTCCTTTAATTGTTTATTTTCGTTTTTTAAGCGTTTGAATACGACCTGCTTCTCTAAGCGCTCTAGTTCTCGACGAATCCATGGGCCCTTCTGCAAATTCGGAAATAATCGCATCAATTCATCACCTTTTAGCGCAAGTTGTTGCCTCGAGTTTATCGGCAAATCCCGGTGCATTGCTTGTACGACCGCTATATCTAATTTTCTCGTTGGATAAAGAATATGAACAAGGTTTACAAAACGATTCATATACGTTTCCGGCAATTGATAGATAAGCCATTCATCTAAACCATGATTCTCAAAATAAGTTAATGCTTTTACGAGTGTGATTGCCTCATTTCTTGCATTGTTCGAGCATTTCCATGCATTTATCCATTCAGTTACAAGTATATGTTCATCCAGCTTATGAAATAGTGCGATGACTGCTCCAAAAGATGAAATAGGATGGAAAGATTTTGGCAGTCGGGTAATAAGTGATGAATGATACTTAAAAATCGGTAAATAGTTATATACTCCCGACTCGATAAAAGAGTCGATCCCTTTGTTTACATATGTACCGGCAAAAAACTTTTGAAATTCATTTGTAATACGTTCAACAGCCAAGTTTTCGACTTCTTTTTTAACTTGTTTCATATGTTGCATTGTATCTTCTTCGATGAAAAATCCAAGCTGGCTTACAAACCGTAATGCACGAATAATTCTTAGCGGGTCTTCTCTAAAGCGTTCCAGACCATTACCGACCGTACGGATTTGACGAATGCTTAAATCTTTTTTCGCTTCAAACAAATCGATGATATGCCCATCCTTACGCATAGCCAATGCATTAATTGTAAAGTCACGCCTTTTTAAATCTTCTTCAATATTCGTTATGAATTGGACTTCATCAGGGTGACGCTGATCCGAGTACTTGCCTTCCTTGCGAAATGTAGTTACCTCAAATGATTCATTGGCATGTCTTACGATCACGGTTCCATGTTCTATACCGACGGGAATAACAGAATCAAAAATCTTGCTAATCGTTTGTGGAGAAGCTGAAGTAGCGATATCAATATCGCCGATAGCCCTCCCAAGTAGCAAATCACGTACACAGCCCCCAACAAAAAAAGCTTGGTGATTATTTTTTTCAATTGTTTCAATAACGTGCATTGCTTTCAAAAAAGGG
Source organism: Virgibacillus sp. W0181 (assembly GCF_051846915.1). Classification (NCBI taxonomy): domain Bacteria; kingdom Bacillati; phylum Bacillota; class Bacilli; order Caryophanales; family Bacillaceae; genus Virgibacillus; species Virgibacillus sp. W0181. Next base: position 54,233 of record NZ_JBPYCR010000013.1, on the reverse strand, counting down.
CTTTTAATCATAATTTACTTCTCCATTTATACCGTCTGTTTTTTGAGGACTCGTTCATAAAGCTCCATATACTGTTGAACGATTTCTGTTGAATGAAATTTTGTTTGAGCTTGAAGGATTGCGTTTTTCGAAAAGTCTGTATGAACATCGTGATTAGTTAGAATATGAAGCGCACAATTTGCTGCTTCTTCTATATTACCTAAATGAACAAGGTAGCCTGTTTCGTTATGTGTGATGACTTCCGGAATTCCTCCTACATTCGTTCCAATGCATGGTACACCGCAAGCCATCGCCTCCAATAAAACGAGCCCGAAACTTTCTTGCTCTGATAATAGTAATTTTAAGTCGGAAATAGCTAACAGATCACTAATTTTTTTCTGCTTACCTAAAAATATTACGTGATTTGAAATTTCCATTTTTTCCACAAGTTCATGTGCTCTCGATGATTCCGGCCCATCCCCGACAAGCAACAGTTTAGCATTGGTTGCTTCAGTTATTTTTTTAAATGTATGAATAATATCCGTAATGCGCTTTACTTTTCTGAAATTTGAAATATGAATAACTACCTTTTCGTCTTGCCCGATTCCAAATTTATCCCTTATTGATGGATCATTTTTTACGTAATATTCACTTTCATTAATAAAATTATAAATAACGGAAATTTCGTTTTGAATATGTAAGGTCTCCGCGGTGTTTGTTGCTAAACTATGCGAAACAGCTGTAACGGCATCTGATTTTTCTATACCGTGTTTAATCATTTGTTCAAACGTAGGATCAATCCCTAGCACTGTTATGTCCGTGCCATGTAAGGTCGTTACAATTTTCACATCATGCTTCGCTATCTCTCGTGCCAATATTGCACATATAGCATGAGGCATTGCATAGTGAACATGTAAAATATCGAGTTTTTCTCGATCAATTACTTCTGCCATTTTAGCAGACAATGCAAGATCATATGGTGGATATTGAAACACTGGATAATGATTTACTTCAACCTCATGGTAGAAAATATTCGGATGCGTGCAATTAAGCCGAAAGGGCATACTGGAAGTTATAAAATGAACTTCATAACCTTGCTTTGCCAGCAGTTTTCCCAATTCGGTTGCGATCACCCCTGATCCCCCAATTGTTGGATAGCAAGTGATACCTATCTTTTTCATACAAATCCCTTTTCTCTTTGTTTTTTCACGACATCTCTCCAACGGAAGTCACCACGCTCCATTCCCCTAATTGCAATTTCAGCAGCTGCCAAGTTTGTACATAGCGGAATATGATGGACATCGCATAATCGCATTAATGCACTGACATCTGGTTCATGCGGCTGGGAGGTTAAGGGGTCTCTGAAAAAGATAATCATATCAATTTCATTGTTAGCAACCTTTGCACCTATTTGTTGATCGCCTCCAATAGGACCGGATTGAAAACAATGAACAGGAAGCTTTGTTGCTTCAGCTATTAATTTACCGGTTGTACCAGTTGCGAAAAGATCATGTTCCTTCAATACATGAATGTAGGCAATACTGAATTCCACCATATCTGTCTTTTTTTTATCATGTGCAATGAGTGCAATATTCATCGAATAACACCTGCCTGTTCAGCTTATTGTAAGACTATACGACTACTTATTAAAATTCCAATATATTTTCTAGTCCATATATGAGTTCGTTTTTCTCCATAACGGAATCTATGGCTAATTTAACACCTTCCATAAATGAATCTCTGTTAAACGAGTCATGTTTGATTGTTAACAACTCGCTTTTCCCTCCAAATACAACTTCTTGATGAGCAACAAGCCCTGGCAAGCGTATACTATGAATTCTCATTCCAGAGACATCTCCGCCACGAGAGCCTTTAATAATTTCTGTTTCGTCTGGATGGCCTTGGTTTTTATTTTCTCTCGATTCTTGTATCAAGTCCAACGTTTTGATCGCTGTACCTGATGGTGCATCCACTTTTTGATCATGGTGCTTTTCAATAATTTCAATGTCTGGAAAATATTTAGCAGCCATTTTCGAAAATTGCATCATTAAGACAGCGCCTATGGCAAAATTAGGAGCAATAATACATCCTACATTGTTTGATTTCGCTAAATTTGACAACTCATTCAGTTGTTCCTGTGTAAACCCTGAAGTCCCTACTACCGAACGAATTTTATGCTGAATGGCTAATTTTGTATTCATAAAACCAACATCCGGAATCGTTAAATCAATAAATATGTCCGCTTCCACCCGTTCGAAGCACTCTGATGGATTTTCATAGATCGGAACATCCCTATATTCGTTAAGGTCAACAAATGTAGTTAATTCAATTTCCTGTAAGGTCTTACCATTATTTTTACGGTCAATACAACCGACGAGCTGTAACGACTTTTCTTTCGTAACCATTTTAATTGCTTCAGATCCCATTCTCCCGCGTGGCCCTGCAATAATAACTTTAATACTCATCTATTTTCCTCCTCAACTAGCTAGTTGTATTCATTCTTTTCGTGTCCAACGATTTTTATCTCTTTCTTCTATTTTATTAATGGATTGATTAAATGCGTCTGATAAATCGATTTTAAGTGAATTTGCAAAACAAGTTAGAACAAAAATAACATCTCCTAGTTCTTCTTCGATCGTTATTTGCTCTTCGCTTGGTTTTTTAGCCTTCTCTCCATAATAATGGTTCACTTCCCGTGCTAATTCACCGACTTCCTCGGTTAAACGTGCAAGGAGGCTTAACGGTGAAAAATAGCCTTCTTCAAATTGTGAAATATACTTATCCACTCTTTGTTGAATTTCAGTCGTTTGATATGGTTTTTTAATCATAAAAACTCCTCTTACAGCATGTTATCTTCTTTCATGTTAGCTAATAGAACCGTTTTTGACAAATAATTTATTCTTTTTCTGAAGATAGGACAATGATTGTATGAGCAAAGTTTATTGATTATACTTAAAAATAAAACTGTATTTCTTAATCGATCACTATGTATATAAAATTACATGAAATTTTGTCAGGAGGTTATTATATATGATTTTTGGGTTAAAAATAAAAAATATTTTTTTTATCCTGCTTGGATCAGCAATCTTTTCGTTTGGTATCGTTCACTTTAATATGCAAAATAATTTGAGTGAAGGAGGTTTTACAGGTATCACTCTTTTGTTTTATTTTTTATGGGGATGGGATCCCGCAATCTCAAATATCTTGTTAAATATCCCAGTATTTTTTATTGGTTGGAAATTCCTTGGAAGAAACACATTTATATATACGATTATCGGAACGATTAGTGTCTCTCTGTTTTTGAGAGTCTTTCAAATTAATCCGTTTCCTACTTATTTACAATCAGATATGACGTTAGCCGCTTTGTTTGCCGGTGTTTTTATCGGAGTCGGACTGGGGATTATTTTCAGATATGGTGGAACTACCGGCGGAGTAGATATTATTGCAAGGATTGTCCATAAGTATGTTGGTTGGAGTATGGGAAAGACGATGTTTTTATTTGATTTTGTTGTTATCACAACATCCGTCTTTGTTATATTGGAACTCGTGGAAGCTATGTATACACTAGTAGCTGTTTATATTGGCGCAAGAGTAATTGATTTCATTCAAGAAGGTGCATATTCTGCTCGTGGAGCCACTATTATTTCTCAAAAAAGCGAACTAATAGCTGATAAAATTAACCAAAATATGGATCGCGGTGTTACCATTTTATCCGGTAAAGGAAGTTTCACTGGAGAAAAGCAAAATGTTTTGTATTGCGTTGTCGGAAGAAATGAAATCGTCCGTTTAAAAAATATAATTGATCAGATTGACCCGCATGCTTTCGTTGCTGTCAGTTCTGTTCACGATGTAATTGGTGAAGGATTTACATTAGATGAGAACAAAAAACCTATTGAACAATAAGAAAAGCGCAAGCGCCCTGGTCAGCCCCGACAAGCTTAAGCAAGAAATCGTAGTGGCGATTTTTGCCACGAAGAGTTATTGCTTAAGACCTCGAGGGGATGGGCGCTTAAGCTAGACAGCTATGCTCAAAATTATATACATTCTTATCTTTTAAAAAATCCAAGTATCTTATATCAGTTTTAATGATGTTTCTTTTTTACTATGTTCACTCTTATTAGGATGTGTTTTAGTTTGTCGCTTATAACAACACAGCCTAGTTACAGTTCGCTTTTCGTACACAAACTTATAGAAGCTTTTTCATTATATATAATGCCAAAAAACAGCTCAGTAGTTTTGTACTGAGCTGTTTCTCTTAACGATATCTATGAAAATTTTGAGAGATAAAATTAATCATTGCTCGCAACATACATTAATATAAAACGAATTAACTCGGCAACTGCTACCAAAGCGGCAGCCACATAAGTTAGTGCAGCAGCATCAAGCACTTTTTTCGTTTCCCGTTCCTCATTGTTTTGAATAATGCCTGTCGTTACTAGCTGTGTCATTGCCCTGCTGGAGGCATTGAACTCAACAGGCAATGTGACAAGCTGGAACAGCACGGCCGCAGCCATGAAAATAATCCCAAGCAATACTAAATTCATCTGATCAAATAAAAAGCCACCGATGATTACAAAAATGGCCGTATTTGAACCAAAACTTGCTGCGGGAACAAGAGCACTTCGAAATTTCAAGAAAGCATATTCTTCCGCATCCTGAATCGCGTGACCAACTTCATGTGCCGCAATTGCTGAAGCCGACATGGATTGACCGTGAAAGTTGCCGCTTGATAAACGAACTACTTTTTTTCTCGGGTCATAATGATCCGTTAATACACCTTTCGTTTCTTGTACCTGAACATCATACAGTCCATTGTCGTCCAAAATCTTTCGTGCAACCTGTGCACCGGACATATGAGAAGATGTAGCCTTTTTTGAATATTTTTTGTACGTACTTTTTACTTTTGACTGCGCCCAAAGCGGGATGATTAAAAGTAAAGCAAAATAAATGAGATAGGTGCCTAGTGACATTTATTCCATTCCTCCACAACGTATATCGTTTTGTATAAGTCAATATTAGTCAAAAACGGGGCAATAGTCAACTATTTGATTTCTTTTCTCGTTGTTTATTTCGTTTGTTTTGCATGCCTTTATACTTCCTCCAACTGACATAAGACAACGTAAGCATAATTATTCCACCTAATAAAATTATAATCCAGTTGAACGGAATAATATCATAATTTTTACTCGACGTAATAATAAAGAATCCTGCATAAGTCGATCCCGGAATAGCAAACCCTAAAACAAAGATCCCTATTAACGATGTAAAAATCCACACATGTCTTTTATATTTCATGATAGAGATCACCCCACATACATCTTCTTTTATTAATGTATGTACAGGATATTAAATTTATAACGGCTGATTTAACTGTGTCTGTTTGCTCCTATTGTAAATTTATACGAAACTATAATAGTCAAGACGCTTAACCAAAAAGTAAAGTAACCAATCTGATTTATGTATGTGATCAATGAAGAATAAATAGGCATCATGCCAAAAACATAATCAATAATATCATTATGCAAAATCCAAATTGCTGCAAAAGTTAGATGCCTGAGCTTGATTGCATAAAACGGTGCATATAAGAGTCCTTGCAATGCCATTGCACCGTGAGAAGCAATCAACATATATCCCTGCCATCCAAGCGTTCCATTAACAACGAGTGTAAAGATATTCATAACAACAGCCCAAATTCCATATTTAAATAATGAAGTAATTGCAAGCGCTTCTATATATGGGGCATTTTTACCAAAAATAAGAAAAGCAAGGAAAATTGTAAAAAAGAGAGTTGCCGTCGGACTATCGGGCACGAATGGTAAAAAAATTGCCGGTGTGATTACCAATTGACTTTTATACCAAATGTAACCATATATTGTACCAAACAAATTAATCAAGAAAAGTATAATTAGAAATTGTTTATTCAGCAATAAATATTTATAATACATAATCCAAAGCTCCTTTAGCGGCAGACAATCCATTTTCCCGCAATTTGTTAACATTATTAATGTTGGAATTTTTATGATAACACGATTGCAGATTATATTATAATGAAGAAAACACCTTCACCAATAGTAATGGCAAAGGTGTTTTTTCATTATTCGGCTTGTTCATTGACAGATGTTATAAAGTTAACTAGCTGTTCTAGTTCTTCATCAGTACCGCCAAAAATGCCCGGTGGCATATCGCCAATACCTTCTTTTGCAATTGTTGCTATTTCTTCTGCACTATGCTCTGTCCCGATTAATGAAGGTCCTGCAGCTCCACCTTCCAATGAATCTCCGTGACAGCTTAGACAATTACTTTCATAAATAGCATAACCGGGATCTTCAGTATCAATTTCTATATCAGAAGCCGGAATTGGCTTATTCATCTCTGCACGCTCTTCCCAATCCACAGCAGCAGCTGATTCGTATGTCAACCAAATGACCGATGCTAGTCCAAGAAGCATCATCGCAACAGCAATTGGCCGTTTTGGAGGTCTGCGTCCAGGTCCATTGTCAAGAAACGGTGCCAATAATAGTCCTCCAAATGCCAGACCTGGCAAAATCAGGATTCCGAAAATAATATATGGTCCACTAGCAAAGTCATATTTTAATAATTCATATAAGAATAAGAAATACCAATCCGGCAATGGGATATACCCTGCATTTGTTGGGTCCGCCACTCCTTCAAGCGGTGAAGGGTGAGCCAAAACAAGACATAAAAATCCAACTAGAAATACAGAGCCAACCAACCACTCTTTAAGTAAAAAGTTTGGCCAGAAATATTCCGTTCTGCCGGGATATTCCGAGTAATCTTTAGGTATATTAGGTGTTCTATCCGCGGAAATTCGGGAATCACCAACAAACCGCATTCCTTTACCTTTCTTCACAGCCTATCCCTCCTCTTCTTTTTATAGTGGTCCGGCTATACCTTGCCTACGTATTAAGATAAAGTGTACTGCAAGTAAACCAAATAGGGCAGCCGGCAGGAAAAACACGTGAATCGCGAAAAATCGTGTCAATGTTTGAGCGCCTACAATGGTTTCATCGCCTGAAAGCAATGTTTTTAATTCAGCACCGATAAACGGAACTTGTTCGGCAATCTCTAGCCCAACCTGAGTTGCAAAGTAAGCTTTATTATCCCAAGGCAGTAAATACCCTGTAAATCCTAATCCAAGCATAACAAAGAAGATGAGCACGCCAACCATCCAATTTAGTTCACGTGGCTTTTTATATGCCCCTTGGAAAAATACGCGCATTGTATGTAACAACAGCATAACAATGATTACACTGGCGCCCCAATGGTGCATACCTCGTACAATTTGACCATGGGCTACTTCCGTCTGTAAATAATAAACTGACTTCCAAGCATTCTCAATATCAGGAACGTAATACATCGTTAAAAACATTCCCGACAATATTTGAATGACAACAACGAAAAATGTTAATCCTCCAAAACAATATACGAACGCCGAAAAATGATATGCAGGGTTAACATGCTCCGGCACTTCATGATCAGCAACATCACGCCATATCGGCGTAATATCTATGCGATCATCAATCCAATCATAAATCTTTTGCAGCATATTTTATTACGCCTCCCCTCTAGGTTTTGCATCTCCAAGGTATAACATTCCATTCTCAACCTTCTGTTCATAAACATCCAATGGTGCCAGTGGTGGTGTATGTGGCACATTTGTACCGTCTTTATAATAACGGCCATTATGACATGGACAGAAAAATTCATTTGGATATTCTTCGCTTCCTTCCCAGGAAACAAAACAACCCAAGTGCTTACATATCGGAGAAAATGCTTGAATATCCCCGTTTTCATCCTTAAACACCCATGCTGTTTTTTTTACATCTGATTCGTACCATCCATCAACTTGCTCCACTTCCCAATCCACACGTTGCGGCTCTTCGGTTATATCATCTACAGAAAGACCAACATTTGCCAATCCTCCTGAAGTCTCTTGTTTCTTCAAAACCGGATCAATTGCCATACGTAATGGTGAGATAAGCATTCCTGCTGCCATAAAGCCACCTAAACCAGTAAGAGAATAATTTAGAAATTGTCGACGGGACACTTGTTGTTTCTTATCGCTCATGGTTTCCCCCCTCTATCACGTTAATCACGGACAAATATATTTCGAATTTATTACTAGGACATTTCCATAATAGCTTAAAGTGAGAACTCGGTCAATATATATCATTTTCGATAACAAAAGTTTTGGAATTTGACATAATCAACTGTGAAATTCTAACTACTTATCTTGCCAATAAGTGCGAATTAGTTCACCTAATTGTTCTACTTGTCCACGTATAACTGTAATCATTTCCTTCGAATGCAAGTCTCCCTGAATTCCCGGCAGCCATAGTAAATGGCCCTCTAAAGCCTGCTCATATTTCTTCCAATTTAAATCAAAAGTAATAAAAAAGATGTGATTAAACGGCTGTTTGCGTGCATCTTCTACCCATGAATTTAGTCGTTGGGTTTCCAACTGTAGACTATTACTTTTAATATAATTATAGTCGGGAGAAAGCAATATTCTGCCTGAAAGTTCTTTTTCAATCTCATTGGAAAAGATGAATAAAGCCTCTCTTTGTAGTGCGCTTTTGTCAAAGTGGCTTTCGTCTGAATAATGAAATGGACTAAGTGGCACTAAGACAGTATCAACGTATTCTTTTGCAGTTACATATTTTTTTAAGTCATCTTTACTCCACTTCAATGAATGTTCCACATCCCTCTTAGTATGGAATTATTTTTCAGAAATTATGAGTATAAATAAAGATTAATATTAATTTTTCGCTTCGTCGTTTTCTATGCCATCTCTCTGAAGGTTTTCCAGTTCTTTAGTAAATTTCATAAATGCTACACTATCCCTATGATCCAACGCTGAATCTATTTTCTTTTTTAATTCCGTTTGTTTGCGATTAAATATGATTTGTCCCAACAAATTGTTTGTTTGTTGGCGATCAGCATTCTGTATATGGTGTGAAACAGTTCGATATGGATTGTTTTCCAGAACAAGCGCGTAATGTGAACTTTGTATGGCATTTTTAAAATGAAGTTCAATATATAAATGTTCACCCTTATTCATCCTAATGTCATGATAAGCTTTATCGGCATCTATTGTCATCAGTTGTTTTTTGTAAAACAAAAATGCGGGCTTCGCCGAACAAGTACTTGCCAATTCAATCCCCCGAGGACATTTTTTTGCACCCCGAATAAAGTGAACATTTTTTAAAATTTCTGTATGCTCGGCAATATATAATAATAGCCATTCACTTTCTCGTTTCTTTAATTTATAGGTCCGTAAAAACCAGTAAATAAAGTTGCGTTTTTCTTTCGTTGGGACGACCGTATGCATCATAAACTCCTTCTTTCTTATTGAAGCCGCTCCAAATAGGCTTCTACTTCATCATCCAACGGTTCTTCTATTAAATAAGCTTTCAAGATTGGGATGGCTGTTTCTATCTTGCCATCTTCTACAAGAAAATAACCGAATTCTTTAAGAAATTCAGCGTCATTTTTAAAGTGGGGGTATGCTTCATTATAACATGTCAATGCTTTAGAGAAATTCTCCAATTCATTATATGCACGTGCCAATTCCCATTCATAAATTGGATCCAACGCACCACTCTCTTTCGCCAATTCAATGGTCTCCCTAATTTCTTCAAACTCATCTTGTTCTTTTAGCAATTCAATGAGAAACAATATTGCCTCTTTGTACTCAGGATCCAACGCAATCGCTTTATAAGCATACGTTTTACTTTCATCCTTTTGATTCAATTGATGCGCAAGTACACCTGCGAAATAGTATAGTTCTTTATTAAACTCATCATTCTCGATGCCCTTTACAGAAATAGTAAGTGCTTCATTTACCATTCCTTCCTCTTTATATACTTTTGCCAACTCATAATATACAGACTGATAGTGTGGATCAATTTCAACAACTTTCTCCCACGCTTTTATTGCAATATCTTTGCGATTGGCTTGATTAGCTGTATAACCATATTTAAAAAGGGTGTCTGGGTCTTCGATATCTTCTTTTTGATAGTAGGTTAGCGCTTCTTCATAGTTTCCAATAGCTGCGTGAGCTTCGGCAAGCCGACTAACGATAGTTACATTTGCGATAATAGGTGACGCAGGAAGCAGTTTTTCATAAAATGTAATGGCGTTATTATATTTTCCGATTGAGAACGACAGCTCTCCTAAGGCAAAATCAATAATAGGTTCATCTGGCTCTAGTTGTTTTGCAGCAAGCAATTTATGTTCAGCTACTTCAAATAACCCCTGAGCCTGATACAGATCTGCTAATTGCAATAGTGACTGGATATATGCTGTGTCTTTTTCTTCAATGTCATTTAATAAATCAATTGCATTTTCATCTTGTTCTAATTCTATATAAATATCGCCCAGCATTACTTTCAATTCCGATTCATCCGGATAACGTTGTAATAATGCTGATAAAATGTTACTAGCTTCCTGTAGGAAACCCCACTGCAAATACAACTCGGCAATTGTAAACTGTTCTTCATCATTCGCCTTTTTCAAATGCAATTCCAATAGTCGCAGTGCTTCCTCACTATTGTTTTCTTCCATTAGTTGCTGTGCTTGCATAATTGCATCCATTTACAAAGCATCCTTTCCACTTCATTACATGTAAACAAAAAAGGGAAAAGAACCCGCAAAAATGCAGATTCTTATTATTTATTGATAACTTGCCTCAGGTCTTCAAAAAATCGCGGATAAGAAACAGCAATAGAGGAAACATCGTCTAAAACGACAGCAGCTTTTGCAATTAAAGAACTAATCACACCCATCATAGCAATACGATGATCATTATAAGAGGATATATTGCCTCCCGATAGTTCTGTTCTTCCGTGAATGATCATTCCATCCTTCGTACCTTGAATGTCAGCACCAAGCGTTGATAATACATCGACTACTGCTGTAATTCGATCAGTTTCTTTCACCCGTAGTTCCTCGGCGTCACGAATAATTGTCGTACCCTCCGCTTGTGTGGCTAGTAAAGCAATAATCGGTATTTCATCAATTAGTCGTGGGATAATATTACCTTCAATAATAATACCACGCAATCCTGTTTCGGTTAATGTAATATCGCCTATTCGCTCACCACTAATTATTTGTTCGTTATCAATAACGATGGACGCACCCATCTGATGTAGTACGTCGATTATACCTGTTCTTGTTTCATTCAGTCCAATATTTGTTAGTGTTAGCTTACTACCGGGTACGACAGCAGCTGCTGCCATGAAGAACGCAGCGGAAGAAATATCACCCGGTACAAAGACATCGGTTGCTTGAAGTCCCTGTTTATTCGTAATTGTTATTTCATTTTTATTCGTATGAATATCTGCTCCGAAAGCTGCTAACATGTTTTCCGTATGGTTTCTTGTCAATGCCGGCTCGATCACAGTCGTTTTCCCTTCAGCAAAAAGACCTGCCAGCAGGATTGCTGATTTAACTTGAGCACTTTTAACAGGTAAGGGGTAAGTTATCCCTTTCAAACTCCCACCATTGATCGCTAATGGAAGCATGGTACCGTCCTCTCTTCCAACAAACGATACGCCCATTTTTTTCAGAGGAATAACGACACGATCCATCGGGCGAATAGTTAAAAAAGGATCCCCATGAATGATGGACACAAAAGGTAATCCAGATAACAGGCCAATCATTAATCTTGCTGTTGTTCCGGAATTCCCAAAATACAACGGCTGCTTTGGTTCTTCCAACGCAGTTGCACCTCTACTTGTTATCGTTACATTTGTTCCTTCTCGATCAATTGAAACGCCTAATGCTTGAAAAGCTTTTATTGTATTAAGGCAATCATCACCTGTAAGAAAGTTTGCTACTTTGGTCGTCCCAACAGCTAAAGAACCAAGCATTACAGCACGATGTGAAATAGATTTGTCACCGGGAATCTTTATCGTTCCACTAATTGGCTGAGAGATTGGTAGAAGTTTTCTTTCACTCAAGACAATTACCTCCTAATTCTCAATCGTTATTTCATATCCATATCGTTGCAAGATGTAAACACATTTTGTTTGTTCTTCTTTAGTAGAAACGGTTAAACGAAGCGCACCATTCACATCATCCCGGATTTCCAAAATGCGAATGTTTTTAATGCTGATTTCTTCAACAGCAAGTAATTGTACAACTTTAGCTAACGCACCCGGCTGATCTTTAATATCGACATATAGATCATAATAAGATGGCAAAGCACCTCGTTTAGATTTATTTAATCCGTCTCTAAACACTTTTGCTTCTTCAAGATAGGTAATCATCTCTGTTTTTTTATTCTGTTCTAAAACATCTTTTAGTGATTGCATTTCAATAATCCATTCTTCAAGCAGACCGGTCATTTTATTCCCATTATGCAAAAATATATCTTGCCATAGTTTTGGATTGCTTGAAGCAATTCTCGTAATGTCCCGAAAACCGCCCGCAGCCAATTCCGGTAAATATGCATGACGTGTTTCCCATTTTTTTGCTTGATGAACTAACGATGAAGCAATAAGGTGCGGAAAATGAGAAACAACACTTGTCATCTCATCATGTTCTTCTGGCTGCAGTATAATAAAATGACTTTTCGTTTCTTTTAACACATCTTTCAATATATTTACTTTCCCGTTCAGACACTTAGTAGATGGACTTAGTACATAGATGGCATTTTCAAATAAATGTTCTTTCGCTGCACGAATACCTGCTTTATGAGAGCCAGCCATAGGATGACCGCCGATAAATGTCACCTTTTCATTTGTCATTTTATTAGCCGTATCCAGTATGGAAGCCTTCACAGAGGAAACATCTGTAACAATAATATCCTTACTTAGTGTGATGTGATTCAGTTCCTCTAACATGTGAATAGTTTCAGAAATTGGTGCCGCTAAAATAACGACATCGGCTTGCTTCACAGCATGATCAAAGCTGTTATTTGATTCATCTATGATCTTTTGTTTGTGTGCATATGCTAATGTTTGTGCATTTGTATCATAACCAATAATATAATTTTGCTCGGATTGTCCAATAGCTTTAGCCAATGAACCGCCGATTAATCCTAATCCGGCTATTACTACTTTACGTTTCATAAATTATACCTCTTTATCCAGCAACAGTTGAAATTGTTTTATTACTTGTTGCAATTGTGTCATATCTTGTTTAGTCCCAATTGTTATTCGGACGGTATGAGGATAGCCCAACAAGTTTCCAGATCGAACAATAAATCCATTTTCCAATAAATAGTCAGCAAGTTCATCGGCATCACCCGGTGTGGATACAAGCAAAAAATTCGTTTGAGATGGGTAAAAGTGCCATCCGATTGATGTTAAAAACTGCTGAAACTTTTGCTTAACAACCTCATTCGATTCCACAGTTTCCTGTATAAACAAATCATCTTCAATTGCGATGCTTGCAGCTTTTTGTGCTAATATCGACGTATTAAATGGACCTCTGACAACATTAATCTTTTCGGTGATTTTTTCATTTGCAATGCCATATCCAACCCGTAATCCAGCCAAACCATAAGCTTTAGAAAAGGTGCGTAAGATTATTAAATTGCTATATCGCTGTATATTTGCGGATGCATCCATTTGTAACGACCCGTCAATAAATTCATAATAAGCTTCATCCAACACGACAACTACATTAGTAGGACAATTTTCCATAAACTGATGGAAAGCTTGCGGCGGAATAAGCGTTCCCGTAGGATTATCCGGTGAACAAAGCCAAACAACCTTTGTGTTTTCATCGATTGCCTGAAGCATTCCGTCCAGATCGTGATTTCCCTCAATTGTCGGTACCTCTTTAACGAGAGCCCCTTCAATTAACGCATGATGCCTGTATTGTGGGAATGTTGGGGCAGCCATCACCGTATTCAACCCTTCATGAAGAAACGTACGGCAAATGATTTCAATCAGTTCATCGGATCCACTTCCAAAAACGATTTCCGATTCTTTTATATCCCATTTTTTGGAAGTTGCTGTACGTAAATGTGTAGCGTGACCGTCCGGATAAATTTCGAAAGACAGATCCAGCTTACGCAAAGCTGCTTTTACTTTTTCCGAATAACCGTATGGATTTTCGTTGGAAGCTAATTTAACTATTCGGGTTAAATTAAATTTCTTTTTAACTTCATCTATTTGCATACCCTGTCTATAAGGCGCCATTTCTTTTAGAATCGCTTTAGCTTCCATTTGCTTGCTCCCCTTCCGCGTGAGCCAGATCCGGTCGTAAGCGTACGGCTTCATTTTGGAATATATGTCGGATAGCTTCCTGTGTTTGTTCTGTATTAATGACCATCATGACACGAATACAGTTTGGCAAGCTGCCGGGGACATCTATTTCTTGCATACACATTACCGGTACAAAATTCCAGCCATCCATTTCCCGAATTGACTTTGCGGGAAAACCGGCATTCAGTTCTTTTGTAACGGATATAAGAATATGTGAAATGGATTGCACATCAATGTCATTTACAGAAATCATCTCTTGGACAAGCTTTCTTGTATTATCCATCATTTCATTTTCTTCATTTTGCTTAACGGTTGTTGCTCCTCGTACTCCACGAATCATATCATCACCAACTCTTTTAAAAATCTATTCAAATAAGTGCATAATTCTTCATCCTTCAATTCTATCACTACCGGATCGGCAATTTGCTGTAATAAAACCATCTGAATATGATCATTCATTGTCTTTTTATCTGACTTCATTCTGCTTATTATTCGATCAATATTTAGATGACGTAATTGGAGCGGATAGTCGTTCGTTTTGAGCCAATTATACAGTTGATCGTAAGGTAGTTGTATTTTGTTTTTATATTCACTTACACGAATCGCAAATAATAAACCAATAGCGACTGCTTCTCCATGTGTAAATGCACCATACCCCAGTTCTGCTTCCAAAGCATGTCCGAGCGTATGCCCCAAGTTTAAATACATTCTTATATTCGCTTCTTTTTCATCCGCTTCGACTATATGCGCTTTGATGCTGATTCCCTGCTGGAGATGGGTAACAAGCTGTTCATTGGACAAGTTGTTTAAATCCACTGTTAACAAATCATGAAAAAAAGCTTGATCAGCAAGCAATGCTTCCTTGACTAATTCCGCATAACCGGACCGTATTTCACTTTTGTTTAGCGTACTTAATGTATTGACGTCATAAATAACTGCTTGAGGTGCATAAAAATTTCCGATCATATTTTTACCAAGTTCGTGATTAATGGCAACTTTTCCTCCAACACTGCTGTCATGGGCAAGAATAGTCGTAGGTACTTGAATATAATCGATTCCTCGCATGTACGTTGCGGCGGTAAATCCGGCTAAATCACCAATGACGCCGCCACCAAGAGCAATGATTAGTGATTTACGGTCTAGTCCATTTTTAATTGCTTCTGTATGAAGTTTATAATAGTATTCCACACTTTTTGTCTGTTCGCCGGCAGGTACAATGGTTTCAATTGATTTCATGCCAGATAGTCCCTTTCGAATATCTGGCAAATACAAATCAGCAACTTGTTCGTCTGTAACAACCATTACGGAGGAGTATTCTTTGTTTAATAATGTTTGCACTTGAAAGCGAATATCTTCTCCAATATATACAGTATAATCATGGGAAGAAGACTGAACTTCAATTTTGTTCACTAAAAGCACCTGATTTCTTCACGGTAATCAGCAATTGCTTTTTGAAGTTGTGGAAATGAATCACTTGTAAATTGCTCGGTAATCGCTTTTGCGAGTTCAAAAGCGACGACATGTTCCATTACAACTGAAGCTGCCGGAACAGCACATGAATCTGAACGTTCGATACTTGCATTAAATGGTTCCTTTGTGTCAATATCCACGCTTTGAAGTGGTTTATACAGCGTTGGAATGGGCTTCATCACACCTTTAACTACAATAGGCATTCCTGTTGTCATGCCGCCTTCAAACCCGCCTAATCGATTTGTTTTTCGATAATAACCTCTCTCTTTATCCCAAGCAATTTCATCATGTACTTCACTACCATTTTTTCGAGCCGCTTCAAAACCAATGCCAATTTCCGCACCTTTGAAAGCATTTATACTGACAACACTTCCAGCAATTTTACTATCAAGCTTTCGGTCATAATGCACGTAGGAACCTATTCCTGCAGGCATTCCTTCTACATACACTTCAGCAACGCCACCGATTGAATCGCCATCCTTCTTCGCTTGATCAATGGCGTCCATCATTTGTTGTTCGACGTTTTTATCTAACGTTCTAACGGGGGATTCTTCCGAGATCTCCTTCCGCTCCGCCATCGTCAGCGAGGTTTTTTCTTCTGCTTTTATTCCAGCAATTTCTTTTACGTAGCCGACGATTTCAATACCTAGATGCTTAAGCAATGTCTTAGCAACTGCACCGGCGGCCACTCGGGCAGTCGTTTCGCGGGCAGATGACCGTTCAAGTACATTCCTCATATCGCGGTGACCATATTTTAATGCGCCATTTAAATCAGCATGACCAGGTCTCGGCCTGGAAACTACTCGCCGAATTTTTGCATCTTCTTCAATGGGCTCCTCTCCCATTATTTTCACCCAATGTTTAAAATCATCATTATGTACAACAAGTGATATCGGGGAACCTAATGTATAACCGTGACGAACACCGCTTACAATGTCTGCAAGGTCTTTTTCGATTTGCATTCTTCGGCCTCTCCCATGTCCTTTTTGCCTGCGTAATAAGGACTCATTAATATCATCTGTCAATAACGGCATTCGAGCCGGTACACCTTCAATAATTGTCGTTAATTGCTTGCCATGAGATTCTCCTGAAGTTATATAACGCATAGTTACCCCTCCACGTACAATTTTTAATAGTAATTAAGTTCTTTAAATAGAATTCATAAATTAAAATTCAATTATAACATATGATTTCAATGTATGGGTTCCATATTATTACGTATGTATACGAAGCAATTCATTGCTTATTTGTTTTTTGATAAAAAAATGTATCTAATAAAGTAATACCATACTTTTGTGGACTAAAAATTTGTTCCGTGCTACCGACAAAAAGTACTCCTTGAGGAGCAAGTGATTTACTAAAATGATAATATATTTTTTCCTTTGCTTCGTCCGTGAAGTAAATAAGAACATTCCGACAAACGAGTAAATCAATTGCTTCCGGATGTGGATCAGCAAGCAAGTCATGTTTTTTAAACTGAATCATTGCTCTTAAGGAAGCGTCAATGTAAAATAATCCATTTTCCTCTACGAAATATTTTTTTTGTAATTTGTGTGGCAATTCTTTCATGTCCCGTTCCTGGTATACACCTTGTCGAGCTTTATCAAGAACTTTATCATCAATGTCAGTCGCTAATATATTAGTGTTAAGATGTGGAAAATGCTCTCTCGCCATGATAGCCAAACTATAAGGCTCTTCTCCTGTTGAACATGCCGCACTCCATATATTCAACTTATTTTTATTTTCAGATAAAATTGGCAAAACAGTATTCCGCAATACTTCCCATCTTTTGGGATTTCGGTAAAACTCCGACACATTTATTGTAATTCGATCAATAAATTCATTTAATAAATGTTGATCCATATCTATTGCTTTAAAGTATTCAGCAAATGTATGAAACCCCCGTTTATTCCTTAAGGAAATCAGTCGTCTTTTCATTTGTGTTTCCTTATACAAATTGAGGTCAATTCCGAGTTTACCTTTTATACTCGAAATAAATTCATTATAATTATCAGCCATCTGCACGCCTCTTTCTTACACAGATACTATTAATCCAATAAACCGAACTAAACAAGAAGCCTCCGTTTTGTTAACAGAGGCTTGGTGAATTAATAAATCCATTCATTATCTTGTTTTAAATAAGATAATATTTCCTTGTCTTCAAAAAACAGAGCAATTTCCCGCTCTGCACTCTCTTGTGCATCAGAGCCATGAATAATATTTTTACCTACTGTCATACCGTAGTCTCCACGAATTGTTCCTGCTGCAGCTTCCTGCGGATTAGTGGCACCCATCATGTCGCGGGCTGTTTTAATAACATTTTCCCCTTCCCATACCATAGCAAATACAGGACCGGATGTAATAAAATCAACTAGTTCACCAAAGAAAGGTCTTTCTTTATGCTCACCGTAGTGGGTTTTTGCCAAGTCGTCTGAAATAACCATTAGTTTTGAGGCAACAAGCTTAAATCCTTTGTTCTCAAAACGTGTAATAATCTCTCCGATTAAATTCCGTTGTACTCCATCTGGTTTTACCATCAAAAAAGTTTTTTCCATTTTTTGCACCTCATTAGTCTATATGTTTTTTTGTATTGTTCATATACTTTACAATCGATAAAAATTTTATCAAATATACGTACACATTACAACTAACTGACTCAAGAGCGACGTTTACCAATTAGGCTTGCAATGTCCTGCAATGTTTTTTTCGCGCGATTATCAGGGAGACTTTCAAGAGCTTGTAAGGCCCTGTCCAAGTATTTTTCACTTACTAAATAAGACTTTTCGATAGCATCTGTTACTTTCAGTTGTTGTAGTAGTGCATTTAATTCTGCTTCTGATATAGTAGGTTGGCGAAATACTTGCAAAAGGTGATCATGAAAAGCCGGGTCTTTGAGTGCGAATAAAACGGGCAAAGTAACATTCCCTTGTAGTAAATCACTTCCTGTCGGTTTTCCCAATTCTTTATTTGTTGAAGTGAAATCCAATATATCGTCAATGATTTGAAAAGACATGCCAATGTTATATCCATATTGATATAATTTGTGGGCTTCTCTTTCCGAAACGTTACCGGCAATAGCTCCCAGCTTGCAGCTTGTCGCTATTAACAGTGCCGTTTTCCGTTTTATTCTTCGCAAATAATCTCTTAATTGCTGATCCCAGTTAAATTTATCTTGAATTTGTTCTATTTCTCCTTCAACTACTTCAACCAACGTCTTTGATAATTGCCGATGTATGATTGGATTTTGAATCAACGTTATATTTTCCAAAGCACGAGCAAGTATATAATCCCCCGTATACATCGCAACCCGATTTCCATAGCGATGTTTAATTGTTGGCAAACCTCGGCGCAGCTCTGCATCATCTACAACGTCATCATGAACAAGCGTTGCCATATGAATTAACTCTAACGATACGGCAACTTTTTTAATTCGCTCCAAATTGTAGTCACCAAATTGACCAGACAACAAAACAAACACAGGTCGAATCCTTTTTCCCCCTGCCTGCAGTAGTTGGGTTGATGCTTCACGCAACACAGGGTGTTCAGCCTGTATAACTTCTCGCAATGCCTCTTCAATTACATCCAAATCTTTTTTCAAATATCCATATATTTTCGCTAGTTTCATGCATGTCACCTTTTATTCATAAGTTCACATAATAGTCTATTTCGTTGCCATATGCATTGCTGCTACTCCACCTGTATAACTCTTCACTTGAACATGCGAAAAGCCAGCTTGTATAAACATTTCTTTCAATTTATTTTTATCGGGAAAATCTTTTGCTGATTCATGTAACCAAGCGTATTCTTGATAACTTTTCGCAAAAAGTTTGCCGGCAAGCGGCATAATATAGCGAAAATATAAATAGTACAGTTGTCTGAATCCGATTAAGGTTGGCTGGGATGTTTCTAGACAGGCCACGGTTCCATCAGACTTAACAACGCGGTGAAGTTCCTTTAACACCGACATATAATCGGGTACATTCCGTAACCCAAATCCTATTGTCACATAATCAAACGATTCAGATTCAAAAGGTAATTCCATAGCATTTCCATGGATAAAAGAAAGTTGCTCTAATTGATATTTTTCATTTTTTTCTTCAGCAATGGACAGCATATTTTGACTAAAATCCAGTCCAATCACACTACCTGAAGCGCCCACAGCATGTGCCAGTGCAATTGCCCAGTCACCTGTACCACAACAAACATCGAGAGCCTTCGCTCCGTTTTGAACATTCATACGCTTCATAACGTCTTTTCGCCATGCTTTATGGCGCCTAAACGAAATAATTGAATTCATTTCATCATATTTGTCGTAAATTGTTTCAAACACATGATGCACTCGCTCTTCCTTCTTATTCGCTTTCATCCATTACCCTTCTTCCACCAATGAGCTGCTGTTATGTTCTATTTGTTTTAGCTGCTGCCGTACACGAAATTCCAGTAGGCCATATTGGGACGGTACCTCTCCCAATAAAGATTCTATATTTTGTACTTTTGTATTTACTGAACGATCTAGCATAGAAGAAATGGAAGAGAAACCACTGCTTGTAGATAAAAACCAATATTCAAACATGCTGGAATATTGATCTTCAAACATTTTTTCTTTTTCTCTAATTAGTTTGATTAACGTTAGCCATTCTTCGACTAATGGGATTATATATTGTTCATCCATCGATTCAGCAACACGTTTAATTAGTAATGTTTCAATTTTACCGGTTAATTTGACAAAGTCTTGAAACGTATTATATTCACCATAGTATAAGTTCATTTTGTATTCATTAATTTCTTTAATTGCTGCTGCTAATGATTGAATCATATTAACATCTTCAATGTCCGCCAACAATGAATAATAAAGACCGCTGTAATAATCGCCAGCTAAAACAAATAGCTGCTTTTTTGTTTTGTTTACTTTATTCGATTCACTGGTCTTTATAGGTACAAGTTCATGTGTATCTAATGCAATTTGTACTAGCATTGCTGTAATAATATATTGCTTTTTCTTGCATTCAGATATCGCTGCTTTATTCAATATCGATATTAATACGTACAATTTATTTTCATCAATAACAGGCTTCTCTATGTATTTCTCTATATATGAATGTTGAATTTTGTCATCAATTAAAGCTAGCATTTCCTCGGTATCGATCGTAGAACTGGACAATACAACCACCTAAGCCCTTTCATCTGTTTCTATTAGCTATTATAACATAATTTATACATCAGCCCATAGAAATCCTCCTGATAAAAGTGACCGTGAAATTAAATAATGTTTGATCGGATGTTCGAAATTTCTGATGTTAAAAATTTATTGGTCGTTACTCATTTCACCGTGTTCGGTTTGGATCGTTACTTTTCCTCGAATTTTCATCGCTGAAGTGTGCTCAGTAAATTGAGCAATCATTATTTCGTTTTTATCCAATTTTTCGGAATGATGAAACCTAGTATCAGCACCTCTTGTTAGACCTATTACGTGAACACCGTCTTCTAATGCCTTAATCACAAAATAATCGGATTTTAAATTTGGATTCTCCATGACAAACCTACCTTTGTTAAATTACTTATCCTAATATCGCTTATTAAAACAACGTTGTCAATCGTTAGACGTTAATAAGAAAGGTCGATTGTACAATTACATTATTTGTCCAATATAAAAAAGGGTACGAATAAACGTACCCTTATGCCCTATGTAAAAATAGCTATCGTTATTTAACAATATCTTTAAGGGCTTTACCTGCTTTAAATGCTGGAACTTTACTTGCAGGAATTTCAATTTCTTCTCCTGTTTGAGGATTGCGGCCTTTACGAGCTGAGCGATCACGTACTTCAAAGTTACCGAATCCAATGATTTGAACTTTTTCACCTTTTTTAAGTGAATCCATGACAGAGTCAAATACTGCATCTACTGCTTTGGCAGCATCCTTTTTGGAAAGTTCGCTTTTTTCAGCAACCTCGTTTACTAAATCCGTTTTATTCATGACATTCACCTCCTCCCAATGAAATCGACTAACATAGAACAAACGATTATACTACTTCCATTTGTTCACCAATTCGTCTAGTTTTATACTATAGAGTCATCATTTTCATTGATGATAAGGCTTATACTAACTGACTTTGCAATAAAATTCAACATTATTTACTGATTTTCTCAAGATTTTTTGCATTTTTAGTTAATAGTACTCAATTTTTTATGTGATAAAGAACAAAATGGGAAAAAAAGCTGGCATAGATTACATAAGCTCGTTTCATTATTGATTCAAGTAAAACCCAAAAAGAAAAACAGCTTTTGGCAAGCTGTTATAAAATAATCGCTATTAAACCACCAGAACCTTCATTAATAATCCGTTCCAATGTGTCCTTTAATTTATACCTGGCATGCTCGGGCATTAATGAAATCTTAGCCTGTATGCCTTCTCTCACAATTGAATTGAGTGATCTTCCAAATATATCGGATTCCCATATGGACAAAGGATTCTCTTCAAAGTCCTGCATTAAATATCTAACTAACTCTTCGCTTTGCTTTTCAGTACCAATAATTGGAGCAAACTCTGATTCAACTTCAACTTTAATCATGTGGATGGATGGTGCAACCGCTTTTAAACGAACACCAAATCGCGATCCTTGCCTAATAATTTCCGGTTCCTCCAAATCCATATCCTCAATTGAGGGAGCTGCAATTCCATACCCTGTTTGTTTTACCATTTGGAGGGCTCCACCGATTTGATCATATTCGCGTTTTGCATGCGCAAAATCCTGCATCAATTCAAGTAAATGATCTTTTCCTCGTATCTCTTCTCCAACAATTTCTTTTAGTACTTGGTCGTATAAGTGATCAGGTGCATGCAGATCTATTTCGGCAATTCCTTCACCCATCTCCATCCCAGCCAGGTTCGCCTTATCAATATAATCATATTCCGAAAATTCCCCCATAATATGGTCAACATCACGAAGCCTTTTTATATTTTTTACTGTTGAGTGGATGGCATCTTGATAACTTTGCCGCAACCAATGCTCTTCCTTTAAAACCATTACCCAACTCGGTAGATTAACGTTAACTTCCAGAACAGGAAATTCATACAGTGATTCTCTTAATACATTGTAAACGTCATGTTCAGTCATCGTTTCAACACTCATCGCCAATACAGGAATATCATGCTTTTCTGATAGTTCCTGACGAAGCAGTTCCGTTTCTGTACTCGTAGGTCGAACAGAATTAATGATCATAATAAAAGGTTTGCCAACTTCTTTTAACTCTTCCACTACCTTCGTTTCGGAATCCACATAATCGGAGCGTTCAATTTCTCCAAATGTACCATCCGTTGTAATAACAACTCCAATAGTGGAATGCTCTTGAATAACCTTTCGTGTACCAATTTCAGCTGCGTCATGAAAAGGAATTGGGTCCTCATACCAAGGAGTATGAATCATCCTCGGCCCATTTTCGTCTTCAAACCCTCTTGCACCTTCCACAGCATATCCTACACAATCAACAAGCCTTACATTTACGTCCAAACCTTCTTCGACATGAATGGACACAGCCTGATTCGGAACAAATTTAGGCTCCGTCGTCATAATCGTTTTACCTGCTGCACTTTGAGGCAGTTCATCATGCGCGCGTCCCCGTTCGCTTTCTTCATCAATGTTCGGCAACACGACAAGCTCCATAAACTTTTTAATAAATGTGGATTTCCCGGTGCGGACTGCACCTACGACCCCAAGATAAATATCTCCATTCGTCCGCTTCGAAATATCTTTAAAAATATCGATTTTCTCCAAACGATCCCCTCCCAGTTTCATTCCATACCATTACATACAACCTACGAATAATTGACATTACAAGTCTATGACGTTGTCCTATTAAAATATGACTTAAATATGATTTAATTGAATAAATTTTATTTTAAGCTTTCGTATACTCGTTCACATTCTTTCATATGTACGAATAGATCGGCAGTAAGCCGATGTTCCTTAAACATGAAAAAGCCCTTGAAACAATATATGTTTCAAGGGCAGTTTTTATGCGGGTCATTAATTATTAACGAGAAAAATGGGTTCACCATTCTTTATTGTATACGGCAAAGAATATACTGGTACAAATGGAGTATTATCCGCCAATATATATCGTATATCGTCACCTTCTTCATAATCATGTGAGAACTCATTTAATGCTTTCATTAAATCAATTCGGTAATCGATATAAAGTTTTCCGTCTGTATCCATAACAATTGGAAGGCTCTCTCTGGAGTATGGACTCACTGCATGTGGTTCATTGTTAAAGCCAAGTTTTTCATAATCCAGTTTATATATGCCTTTTTCAATTTCTTTTGCAAAAGGTGGATATATATTTTTTGAACGATACATCTCCAGCTTGACATTAATATTGCGAATCGTTTCCGTGTTGCGTAAATCAATAAGTTTAACACGAGGATCCTCTTCAGGGGTCAGGATCGTATACTGATAAACCCCACCTGATTCATATGCATTACCTGGTGTTTCTGTAATAATATTGTTCTCTTTAAGGATGTTAAAATCAACTAAATATTTCTGAAATATGGGTGTTTCATTAGGCTTAGTTCTAATTGGCAATAACCCGCCTGTTTCTTCTTTGTACTTATCGACAGCTTGCTGGACCATATCCAATTGATCCTGGTTTGGTTTTTGGTTTTTTGAAAGTTCACTTTGAGGAAATAAGCATCCCGTTAAAAAAGTTGTGATAAAAATTAAAGCGAGCCATTTTTGCATAAATTTCATGTAAAGTTTCCTCCATTATTAACTCGATGGTCCGCTGAAAACAATAAAAAACACAATGAGTGCCCCTATCACTAAACATATGTATGCAAGTAGGGAAACAACTCCAGCAAGCCATCCGGTTAACTTTCTCCTGCTTAATTGTATAAATGCAATTGCTAATATGAGCAACGCTATTCCAGCAAATGAAATTATTTCTTTTAAACCCGATGCCGACATATCTTCACTCCCTATACTTCCGGTGCAAGACGATTATAACATAGGTTCCTATCCGTTAGCAGTTAATACCACCTTTTTTCACAGCGAGAAGCTTATGGATTAATTAACAGAAAAATTCCGAGATGAAGGGGCGACTTCACCTCGGTTTTGACTAAACAATTCCCACAGCAACTCTATCCATGAATGCTTGTGCGTATTATATTATGCGAGCATACAAATGAATGTATCCTCACTTGCCCATGAAAGTAATTATTTAAAAAATTTGCTTAATGACTGCATGTCTGTTGGCATTTTATTTTGAATTATTGTTTGTACAATCTTGTCTTCCTTTTCTTTGGATATTTGTTTATTTGCCATTTTTGATAAGTGGCGGACAAGATTTCTTACCGTTTTTTCATCAGAGAAATCGGCATTTTTAACTGAATTAGCTATTTTGTAAATATCCCCTTGATTCATATTTGTTTTTTTTTCTATTTTATCAAATGGTCCTTTTTGTTTACTCACACAATCCCTCCTTGCTAATATGTCAACATATTATATGCAAGGAAGACATTTCTTGTTATCGAGCATCTCGGTTTTTTAGTAATGATGCCAGATCGTCCATTTCTTCTCGTTTATCGCGGTTCATTAGTTGTTCAACTATTTCTTTAGGTGCTTTATGATTAAAAATAATATCATAAATACCTGTTGTAATAGGCATTTCAACTTGCTGCTTTTTGGCAAATTCATAAGCAGCTTTAGTTGTCCTTACGCCTTCAACAACCATCCCCATTTGTTGTAAAACTTCTTCCAATGGTTTGCCCTTACCTAGCAAATTACCTGCTCGCCAGTTTCTGCTGTGTACACTTGTCGACGTTACAATTAAATCACCTACTCCTGGCAAGCCAAGGAAAGAAAGTGGATTAGCTCCCAAGGAAGTTCCAAGTCTCGCAATTTCTGCTAAACCTCTCGTAATCAAAGCTGCTCTTGCATTGTCTCCAAACCCTAATCCATCTGACATGCCTGCACCTAGAGCAATAATGTTTTTTAAAGCACCACCCAGTTCTATCCCAATGACATCAGAACTTGTATAGACCCGGAAAAATTTATTTATAAATAAATCCTGGGCATACACTGCTTTGTTTAAATTTACTGCAGACACAGTTACGGTTGTAGGATGTCGCTTACCAACTTCTTCTGCATGACTAGGGCCTGAAAGCACAACAATATCTTCATATGCGTAGTCGGGAATTTCTTCACAGATCATTTGTGAAATTCTTTTAAGAGAGCCTGGTTCAATACCTTTAGTCGCATGAATAAGTGTAATGTTTGGACTCATATATGGCTCTAGCTTGCTGCATACTTCTCTAATTGCTTTGGACGGCACAACAATTATAATCGCCTCTACTCCTTCTATTGCTTTTTTCAGGTCGGAATAGGCATTAATTTTCTCCGGTATAGGAACGTCGAGATACTGTGTGTTTTTATGCGTAGAATTAATCAATTCTGCGTGTTCTTGCCTGTGTGTCCATAGCCGTACATCGTGTCCATTGTCAGCTAAAACAATACTTAATGCTGTCCCCCAGCTACCCGCACCCATTACTGCAACTTTAGTCATTTCTATTCCCCCTTAACTTCTTTTTCTGGCAACTATTTTAATTGGAGTGCCGCTAAATCCAAATGCTTCTCTAATTCTGTTTTCCAAAAATCGTTTATACGAAAAATGCATTAGTTCCGGATCATTTACAAATACAGCAAATACCGGAGGTTTTACCGCCACTTGTGTTGTATAGAGTATTTTTAAACGCCGTCCTTTTATCGTCGGTGTTGGATTCATCGCGAGTGCGTCCATAATAACATCATTTAAAACGTTTGTTGCAATTCGTTTTGCATGATTTTCACTGGCCAGACGTATTCCAGGCAGAAGCGTATGCAGTCTTTTTTTGGTTTTTGCTGATAAAAAGATAATCGGTGCATAATCCAAAAACTGAAAATGAACACGAACTTTCTCTTCAAAAGCTTTCATTGTTTGTTCTTTTGTATTTACTGTGTCCCACTTATTCACTACAATCACAATTGCACGTCCTGCTTCATGCGCATAACCGGCTATCTTTTTATCCTGTTCTCTAATCCCTGTCTCCGCATCCAAAAGAACAAGTACAACATCCGAGCGGTCTATCGCTTTTAGCGCACGCAATACACTGTATTTTTCAGTGGTTTCGTATACTTTCCCTCTTTTACGCATTCCTGCAGTATCAATAATAACAAATTCATTATTTTCTAGTTGCACATATGAATCCACGGCATCTCTTGTCGTTCCTTCAATTGGGCTGACAATTACGCGATCTTCATTCAGAATAGCATTTACTAAAGATGATTTTCCTACATTCGGTCGCCCAATTAATGAAAAATGAATAATCTGTTCATCTTCTACTTGTCCCTTGTTAGCTGGAAACTGTCGTACAACTTCATCCAATAGATCTCCCAGTCCTAAACCATGGGCCCCTGATATAGGGAATGGTTCCCCGAAACCAAGCGCATAAAACTCATATAATTGTTCGCGCATTTCAGGATTGTCAATTTTATTAACAGCAAGTACAACCGGTTTTTTTGATTTATAGAGTAACTTAGCGACTTCTTCGTCTGCAGCTGTGATTCCCTCTCGACCATTGACTAAAAAAATAATAACGTCTGCTTCGTCGATTGCTATTTCAGCCTGATGTCTCATTTTTACCAATAATGGTTCGTCCGTCATTTCAATTCCACCGGTATCTATTAAATTAAAATTTGCAGCAAGCCATTCGGCATGAGCATAAATTCGATCCCTTGTCACCCCAGGTACGTCTTCTACAATCGAAATTCGTTCGCCAACCAATCGGTTAAAAATAGTTGATTTACCGACATTTGGCCTTCCTACAATTGCTACAGTTGATTTCCTCATGAAAGGTTCACCCTTACTTTCCATTAACTTCAATTCAGTTTAGCAAAATAAAAAATAATTCACAACGATTGTTCTGTTTTTATTTTGCAGAAAACCGTGTATAGCGATATATATCTACCATTATCGTTCTCGCTTTTTGCAACAAGTAAGGTGGAAATAAAAATAGTACCATTACTGTTACTTGATCAAAAAATTCCATTTGACCTGTAGAATGCTGCATATTATAACTTGACAACATAAAAGAATACAATATTTCACCAAAGATGACACCTAGCAAGCCGATCAATATTCGATTTATAAAATTGTCTGTAAAAACAGTCACCATAATGCATATGATCAGGGAAATAAAGATTTCTCTAGGCAGAATAAACCATATGGGCGTTACCTTTTCCCATATTAAAATTGCCGCATAACCTATTGTAATTGTAAACGAAGCAAATAAAGCATAATAAACGTTTTTAATCTTAGTATAAAGTACAATAGTCCCGGCAAATAGAATCAAGAAGGACAATGAAACATTCCCTTTCAAAAGGGGGATATATAGGCTTGAACCGATGATCATGAGTAAAATCCATGCAGAAAAAAAGACCCGGATCCAAGTCTTTTCCATAAAAAAAGTTACAGCAATCCAGAATATCCAGCTTAGCCAATAATAAATCATTCCATCTTCCACATTACCACCTACCATTAGCATTATAGCTTAACAGAAGGGTTTTTAAACGATAATGAGGACAGAAAATACTTTTGAATTTACAATCTTAATAAAGTATATTGTCGTCACTAATCGTACTATCGTAATATTTGTAGCTTTTCCTGAGAAAAAAAGTTACCCGGATGAAAAACAACGAACGTAATAATAATATATTTAGATGATTCAAATGTAAAATTCGTTCTTTTATTGTTTATACTCTAGCAGTTACGGATAATTTATACTACATGAAATCAACATCTAGCCCCGAGGCAAAGGATGCGCTAGTGTAGATTTTGTGATACTACATCGCGACAAAGCATGCAAGACTCAGCAACTAACACGACTTTCCCTCTTAACACTGCACCCAAAAAATGCCCCTATAGTCGGTCATATACCAACTAAAGAGGCAACTCAAAATACGTTTCAACCTTTATTTATACTTATTTAATCGATCGCCAATAATATCACTTAATTGAAAGCTAGACTGGTCCTCTTCTTTCGTATACTGCTTGTATTCTGCTTCTTCTTGTTCTTGCTCCAACTCTCTAATGCTTAATGAAATTCTTTTCTCATTTTCATTTACATCAAGAACTTTGACTTGAATCTGTTGCCCTTCTTCTAGTACTTCATGCGGTGTACCAATATGCCGATTCGCTATTTGAGAAATATGAACGAGGCCTTCTACACCTTTCTCTATTTCAACAAATGCACCAAAGTCAACAAGTCTTTTTACCGTACCCTCAACCGTGTCGCCTCTGGACATTCGATCCTCAATTCCGCTCCATGGTCCAGGAAGTGTATTTTTACGTGAAAGGGAAATACGTTCATTGTCCCTGTCTACGGATAAGACTTCCACATTGACCGTTTCACCTTCAGACACAACATCAGAGGCATTTTCCACGTGTTCGTGCGCCAGTTGGGAAATGTGAACCAATCCATCAACTCCACCAATATCTACAAAAGCACCAAAGTTGGTCAACCGCTGCACAGTTCCTTCCAATACCTGTCCTGCTTCAATTGACTGCAACAATTCCTGCTTTTTCATTACTTCTTCTTCTTCAGTGATTGCACGATGTGATAATATGACCCGATTTTGTTCCTTATCCAAATCAACTATTTTTACTTTTAATGTTTTATTCTTGTATTCGGAAAAATCTTCTACGAAGTACGTTTCAACCAACGATGCCGGTATAAAACCACGCAGTCCAACATCTACGACAAGTCCACCCTTAACAATTTCTTTTACTTCGGTTTCAAATGTTTCGTTACTTTCATATTTTTCTTCCAAATCTGCCCAAGCACTGTCTGCTTCTACTGCTTTTTTTGAAAGTACAATATCTTCATCATCTATTTTTTTAACTTTTAATGTTATTTCATCGCCTTCCGATACAACATCAGACGGGTGCTCTATATGCAAATTGGATAATTCACTTATTGGCACGATCCCCTCTGCTTTATGGCCAATATCAATAAAAACCTGTTTATCCTCAATCTTTACTACTTTCCCGCTAAGTGTATCGCCTACATTAACTGCTTCAAAACCGTTCATATTTGTTTCACTCATGACCTATTGCCTCCTAAACCTATTAGAAAATAAAAGTACAAATGTGTTTTCTTAAACCGTAACTTTTTGTTAATCATTATTCATGATTATCTTCAGTATAACACACTTCTTCTTATTAACTTCTACTATTTATTTTTAATTGTCAAGTAAAAGATATGTATTTACGTGTGTGAAGAATCAATTTCATACGTATTCTCAATTATTTTCCTATTACCGTTTTGCGTCTTGTTTAAACTTTTAATTTAGTCCTTATTTCATTTATAATTGTTTCTGCGGTCTCATCAATGGATAAGGAAGTAGTATCAATTTCAATTGCATCTGCAGCTTTTTGGAGTGGAGCAATTTCACGTTTTGTATCCATCAAGTCTCTTTTTTCAATTTCTTTTCTTAAGTCATGCAAGTTAGAGGCAAACCCTTTTTCTAGATTCTCTTCATACCTTCTTTTGGCCCTCTCTTCAACAGATGCAACTAGAAAAAATTTTACGTCTGCATTCGGAAGCACGTTCGTTCCAATGTCTCTTCCATCCATTACAACAGAATATTGTTCTGAAAGAGCCTTTTGTCTGTACGCCATCTCTTTACGTACTGTTGATGACCTTGCAATAAGGGAAACATTATTCGACACTTGATCATTTCGAATGTCACGTGTTACATCTTTCCCATCCAATAATACGCTTTGTCCATTGGATTGTAAATTAAGATCAATGGTGGTCGTTTTAAGTAAATTTGACAATACATCCTCGTCATCAAGGCGTATTTTTTCAGTTAAGGCTTTCAATGTAAGTGCCCGATACATTGCACCTGTGTCAATATATACAAAAGAAAGTTTCTTAGCAACTATTTTTGCAACTGTGCTTTTTCCCGCTGCAGCTGGACCATCAATAGCAATAGCTGCTTTTTTATCGTTTTTCATACTAAATATCCCATTCCTCTCCTTGCCGTGTAACCTACAATAAATTTGAAAAAACTTGGCACTTGCCAAGTTTTTTCCCCTGTACTAAATAATAACATAATTTAAATTAGAAATCTTGGCTCATCACCATGCCTTTATAGTGAAAAAGCTCTAAATGCATTTATGAATCACGGGATGGGCTAGTACTGTCTTTGCCACTATGGTTTTGATGGGGCGAGGAGTTATACGCATCTTCTAAATCTTTACAGTGGAACGAAAGCGTAGGTTCCAAGACGTGACATTCTAATCAGTGAGCGGTAGAAAAGATTCATACTCTTATCTGCAAAAATACTACATCCACTCTTTTTTTCTTGCATCTCTTTGTTTTTCAAAACAGAAGTATATTAGATGCTGTCTGTCTTGTTGAGTAATTGACTCAAATTTAAGCGAAGCGGTCGTGATTCCTTTTTCCACTTTAACCGAAATCACTTTAGCATCGGTATTAATGTATATGTGTTTACCTGAGTTTAGACGGAATGAAATCCAAAGTTCCACCTTATTTAAGTTAACTGCGTTTACCTGTTCTGGTACTATCATGGATAATCCGCCGCCGCTTATATCTCTAGTTACAGTTGTAAATGCTGTTGAATCCCCTTCATGGCAATGAATTGCTACATCTACTGCTGTTTTTATGCGAACATACTGTCTTCGCTGGATCCGCTTAATAAATTCTTTTCTGGGTATGGGAATTTTAAGTGCATGTATTCGAAGTTTCACACTTGCTTTTACTATCGAATGAAATTGATATACTGCTTGATCTGTATCGACATATGTGATCTTAACTTTTTCTCCTCGTCCAACAAAGACAGTTTTATGTGAATGCATGTTGACAGGAATGTCAATAAATAAATAATTTTCATTTATATCAATAATTTTACACCGCAATTTCTCTATTTGTTTCGAAGTTGACGTCTCTGTTTCCAATGTAAGAACGGTACCGACTTTCATATGTATCCCCCCTGCAAATAACCAAGCACTAAGAACTATAAAAAGTCTAATTTACATAGTTCCATATGCCTATTATTACAGAAGTTTTCTAAAAAGAAAAGGATTATTTAAAATATTCCTTCCGCTCCTGATAATTTTTCTACTTTTTCTTCTGTGCCATTTAATGCATTGATAAAAATACGATAGGTTTCATTATTTAAAACACCTAAAAATTCATACGTTAGCACTTCCTCGCCGAGATCGTTGTCGATAATCGCCATATGCTCCTCTTTTATGTCGACTTGACTATTAACTTTATCCCTCGCCTCTTCAGCGGTCAATTTTGGTTGGGCTATATTTCGATCCTCATGATTCATAAAATAGTTTCTAGCTGTTAAACCTAATATATCTCCATTATCCAGCGCTACCTTCACTTCTATTGCGTCGGAATAAACCCGAACATTATCTTCTTGATACAAAAAGGAGTAAACACCAATTCCGTCAAATTCTGTACTTTGATAAATTTGCATATTTTCAAATTCAAATTGCTTCAAGTAATTTTCAGCTTTCTGCAGCCCTTTATTCAAACTTAATTCTTTATCTTGCAATGGTCTTTCCACTAAAATGGTAATGGGATGTCCACCTTGTTGTGTCATATCCATATAGGCATTCTTATTTTCGTTTTTATATGAAATACTGTATGTGGGTACATCAGCCCCCTCCCCACTTTCAGCAATTGTTACATTTTTTTCATTTTTAGTTTGAAATAATTCTTTACTTATTTTCAATGCTTCTTTTTCACTTATTTTTTCACCGGAAATATTTTTATATTGATGCTCCTTTGTTGTTGCTCCAAGAGCGGCAAAATCCGTACTTCCTTCCGAAAAACCTTCAACCTTTTTTTCAACCGTTTTAAATCCATCAATAATGGTGTTGTCCGATTGTTGATCTTCTGTCGCAAGTGCCAGTTGCACATCCATCCATCTTAAATTATCTTTCAATACGACATGCTGCACTTGGCGCAATTCATCTTTTATATCCCCCGCTTGTTTATAAAGATCTTTAAAAATTGTTAATTCCTCATCGGTTAATGGGTCATCATTTAAATCCCGTACAGCTGTACGGTACGTGAAATCACCGATATCAGAAAGAAATTCTTCTGTTTTATTGAATGGCAGTAGTGTCAAAGGTAACTGACCTACATTGGAAAGTGCTTCGGAAGTTATTCGCCAAATATCAACAAATTGTGGCGACAGTCTATCTTCAGAGTTCATTGCCAGTGACGTACCAATTTTGTCATGTAGTATATCCATATGATAACTAAGTTCATGAAAGGATCGCTGATACGTATTTTCTGCCTGGATCAAAATTGCATTTTTTTCTTGATGTTCTTGGTATCCAAAATACCCAAGTCCAATTACACCTATAGAAAGAACTCCTATAATTATGCCCCGAATCATTTACTTCACACCTTTCTATTTACAAAATATATGCTTGCCAATTTTCTTGATTTGCGGGCGAGTCCATATCCAACCTGATGTAGCGGTATCTGGGTTAAAATAATAGAGTGCATTTCCTGAAGGGTCCCATCCATTGATCGCGTCCAGAACTGCCCGTTTTGCACTTTCATTTGGTGTAAGCCATATTTGACCGTCTGCTACAGCAGTAAATGCCCTCGGTTCAAAAATTACTCCGGATGCTGTATTGGGAAACGTAGGACTTTTTACTCTATTCAATATAACCGCTGCAACCGCAACTTGTCCGACATATGGTTCCCCTCTTGCTTCTCCGTGGACTGCGTTCGCCAATAGTTTAATATCATTTTGTGAGTATCCTTTAGGAACGTTAACCGCGGTTGATTGAGGCTTTTCTGTTTGCTTTTCTCCCGTTTCCTTTTTACCCGAATCTTTTTGTGATTGATTATCAGATTGTTCCGCACCACCATAATGTGTAAATTTATTCCCGGCATTTATTTGTTGCTTAACGTATTTTTCATTGTATTTTGTTACATCAGCCAGTTTTTGTTTTGTCGTGGCACCTGCCATTCCATCAATTTCCAATCCAAATTCATACTGGAAATTTCGTAATGCCCAATAGGTTCCCCATCCAAAAACTCCATCAACTTTTCCGTTGTAATACCCGATATACTGGAGCCTTGCTTGCAATTCAATGACATCTTCACCAACTGCTCCTTGTTGAATTACTTGAGAACTGAATGCTTGCACTGTGTGTATAGAATTTGACGGATGATATCCGAACGAAAAAACAATAAAGCCAATGAATAAAAGGAACAGTTTTTTTCGTTTCATCTTTTTTCCTCCCACAAAAAATATTGGTTGTACACCTATTTTCTGTGAAAAGAGTTTTTTTATTCATGAAAAATAAGAAGAACCCTTTCTCCATTTAAAGAAAGAGTTCTAATGATAAACATTTAATTTTCCATAATGGCTGATGCTATTTTTTCTCCATGGAATCTTCCGTTTTCGATAAAAGTTTCATTCCCATTATATCCAGATACAACGACTCCAGCTACGTATATTCCTTTCACATTTGTTTCGTATGTTGATTCATGATAGCTCGGCTTTCCGCTGGTGGGATTAATATTTATTCCGATCGATTCCATGAAATTTGTGTCTGGTCTATAACCGGTCATGGCAAAAACAAAGTCATTTTTAACTTTTTTTGATCTGCCATTCGTTTCAAAATGCACATGGTTTGTTGTGATTTTTGTAACACGTGCACTAAACTCCATATTTATTACTTCTTTTTTGACCAATGAATCGAAATCAGGCAGTATCCATGGTTTAATACTCTTGGAGTAGTCATTGCCACGGTATAAAACAGTAATTCTTGCGCCCGCTTTATATAGAGCCAACGAGGTATCTACTGCTGAATTTTTTCCACCAATCACTGTAACATCTTTATCAAAGTAAGGGTGTGCTTCCTTAAAATAATGGCTAACCTTTGGCAAGGTTCCGCCGGGAATATTCAATTTATTTGGCTGATCATAATAACCGGTAGCAACAATTATATTTTTTGCATGATAGGTACATTGCTCTCCTGAATCTTTTTCTGTCAAGACTTCAAATGTTCGACCAATCTTCGTTACATCTTGAACTTTTTCATACGTGTAAATTCGCAGCTTACTTCTTTTAGCAACCTCGCGGTAATAAGCCAAAGCTTGGCTACGAACCGGTTTTAGTTTATCTGTAATGAAAGGAATCTCTCCTATTTCTAACTTTTTACTTGTACTGAAAAAGGTTTGATGGGTAGGAAAGTTATAGATCGTATTTACAATTCCAGCCTTTTCAATGATTAGTGGTTGTATGCCATGTTTTTGCAATTCAAGTGCACAGGATAAACCACAGGGACCGCCGCCAATAATAATTGTATGTTCATTATTCATCACTTGCACTTCCTTTTTTACAAGATAAGAATGTATATAATTTTGTGCATAGCTGTCTAGCTTCGACGTACAGGATGTTCTAGTGCAAATCTTTTCGGTGGGGCGAGCATTTACGCGCAGTCCCAGGCGGCACCACAAGACGTGGCGTTCTAAGCCTGCCAGCCCAGAAACTAGGCGACTTCCCGCAGCGCCTTGCGATAAAGAAGACTTGCCGATGTCTTTAGCCAGAGGCTTAGTCGCCCTTATGCCCTTGGGTGAAAGTTATCATCGATTCGGTAAGACAAAGGAAGGCCAACTAAAAACGGGCTTTGCGCCCAACTCACGTATCCCCTTTTGCAGGGGCATGATTCCTTTATCTTAGGGTATATGGGAATGTTCGATTAAAACCGCCACTTTGCGTGGCGACATCGAACCACCAGCTCCCGTCTGGCGCAGTCGCTACGTTTCTAGGCAGGGCGCTTGCGCTTTTCTTTATGCGTTAAACCAAAAAACTCCTAATCATAATGTTAGGAGTTTTTGTCGTAATCTTAGATTTTAAATCCAGCCACGATAGCGTGAAGCTTCGGCCATTTTTCTTACCCCAACCATATATGCAGCGAGACGCATATCAATTCCGCGTGTTTCAGCTGTATTGTATATGGCATTAAAAGCTTTAATCATTGCTTTATAAAGTTTCTCTTCGATTTCATCCTCAGGCCAGTAGTATCCTTGGTTATTTTGTACCCACTCAAAATACGAAACGGTAACGCCGCCTGCAGAAGCCAATACATCCGGTACTAATAAAATACCTCTATCTGTCAATATCTTTGTAGCATCCATCGTTGTCGGGCCATTTGCAGCTTCAACTACAATATTTGCTTTTATGTTATGTGCGTTATGTTCAGTAATTTGATTTTGGACTGCGGCAGGAACTAAAATATCACAATCAAGTTCCAGTAAATCCTCATTCGTTATTGTTTTGTCAAAAAGCTTTGTTACTGTACCAAAACTGTCTCTTCTATCGAGCAAATAATCAATATCAAGGCCATCCGGATCATGCAAAGCCCCATACGCATCGGATATTCCGATCACTTTCGCACCTGCTTCATGCAAAAATTTAGCTAAAAAGCTCCCTGCATTACCAAAACCTTGAACAACTACTCTTGCTCCTTTTATTTCAAAGCCTCTTTTTTTAGCAGCTTCCTCAATGCAAATGGTCACACCTTTTGCAGTTGCAGATTCCCTTCCGTGTGAGCCGCCTAATACGATTGGTTTACCCGTAATGAATCCTGGGTTGTTAAATTCATCAATTCGGCTATACTCATCCATCATCCAGGCCATAATTTGCGAATTTGTAAATACATCAGGTGCTGGTATATCTTTTGTTGGTCCAACAATTTGGCTTATTGCTCGAACATAGCCACGGCTTAATCCCTCAAGCTCTCGAAAGGACATTTCTCGCGGGTCGCAAATAATACCGCCTTTACCACCACCATAAGGCAAATCTACAATGCCTGCTTTCAAACTCATCCAGATCGCCAACGCGTTAACTTCTTTTTCCGTAACGTCCGGATGGAATCTTACGCCCCCTTTAGTTGGACCGACCGCATCATTATGTTGGGCACGATAGCCAGTAAAAACTTTGATAGACCCGTCATCCATCCTTACAGGGATACGAACTGTCAGCATACGAAGTGAATCTTTCAACAACTCATACAGTTCATTTGGATAACCTAGTCTCTCTAATGCATCTTTAACAACAGCTCGTGTTGAAGTCAGTACATCCATTTTTTCTGTATTTTCCTGGGAAGAATCTGCTGCTTTATCGGCTACCATAAATTTACCTCCTAGATTGTCTAATAAATATTTTATAATAGCTCTACTCAGTGATTAGTATACACTTTCATTATAAATAATCAATAATATGAAATAAACTTTTGCAAATTACTGAAATAAATTTTACATTGAAAGTTGGACGAAAGCCTCAATCATTTCTTCGTAACTCATCCCATTTACTTTTGCTGAATCTGGAAATAAACTGGTCGGTGTCATACCGGGCAATGTGTTTACTTCTAGAATATAAGGAATATTTTCTTTTGTTAAAATAAAATCAGCTCGCGAGTACGTTTCGCAACCTAACAGCTGATGTGCTTGAACAGCGTATTGTTGAATTTTTTCTGTCAATGCATCGCTAATATTTGCAGGGATAACATGCTCACTACCACCTACCGAATACTTTGCATCATAGTCATACAAATCATTTTTCGGGATAATTTCGATTACTGGCAAAGCTTGCTCCTTACCGATGGATCCAAGTACCGGTACTGTAATCTCAATCCCTTCTAAAAACTCTTCTACTAACACTTTGTCGTCACTTGCCGCAGCGTTTTGAATTGCAGGATTTATTTGCTCTTCATTTTTAATAATTGTCAAACCAAGGGTGGAACCTTCTCTGTTTGGCTTAATTACAAATGGCGGAGTATAATTTAGTTTAATTTGCTTCGCTATTTCCTCTATATTTGTAGCATCGTTTACGGTATACACATTACTGTTAGCAACCGGGATTTTATTCAATGAAAATATTTCCTTTGCTTTTGATTTATCCATCGCTAAAGCAGAAGCAAGAACACCAGATCCAACATAAGGGATACGTAATAAATCCAATAAACCTTGAATTGTACCGTCCTCGCCAAATTTTCCATGCAATCCAATAAACACAATATCTACATCAAGTTCAATAATTTTCTCCAACTTATCTGGATGAAAATCAATGGGAACGACTTCATGTCCATTTTGTTTCAAAGCTTCTATAATACCTTTTCCTGATGATAACGATACTTCTCTCTCTTTCGAAACACCGCCATATAAAACTGCTATTTTCACACCATACACTCCCTGTCGCTTAAAACTGATCTATTTATTCCTTTTGATTAATTAAATAGTATCATTTTTACGGGTAACATACTATCATTTTCAAGAGTGATCTGGATGAAAATAGTGAACAATTTTCTCGATTGCACGAGCATTAATAATTTCTTTTCCGTATTCTTTTAATCGATAAGATGTAATAATGCTCGGTGTCGAATACTCTGACATAATTGCAATAATATCTTCTTTATTTTGCTTCAAATCTTTTTGTTCCAATAGTACATAATAGTTATTATTAAAGAAATATATTTGTCCATCTATTATATTACGTGTATATAAATGATCTGACACTTTAATAACGTCTTCAAAGTCATCAAAGTAAAAGATCAATTCTCTACTCTCATCCAATAAAACTTCCATTTCAATAAATTCCTCATCAAAATCAAATGGATCTGCCTTTTGTGTAACAATGATATGCATCCCTTGTGCTTGCATTAAATGAACATGCACAAGTAGTAAACCTTCTAACTCAAACTCCAGTTCCGTACTTGCTTCATACATCATGTCGCTGAATAAATTCTTCACATTTGTCGCATCCCGCCACAAATCATCGCGTGTAAAGCCACGTTCAACTAAATCATCAAAGGTTAAAAAAATGGTAAATTGATCGTCAGAAACTCGCTCAATCCGCATGCCGCACCCTCCTAAATAATGTAACTTTTAATTCGAATAAGATTAAGCTATGTTGGTATCATTTGTGTATTACATTATATGATGATCAATGTAAATTTGAACTTGTATCATTTAATTCTATTGTTTAACGAGTTACCGTGTGTAAGACCGCTTCTGCTCTGTCTTCCGATCACTCTTTTTCTTTAAGCGTTATTACATGGCATTCAGCTGTTGTTTGTAGTCGAAAGGGTAAAAGTGAATACCCATATCCTTCACTAATCAACACGTTCGTATCCCCGACGTTACTTAATCCTCCGTTTCGATACAATCCAAGAGGACCCAATCGTATTTGACCACCATGCGTATGACCAGCAAATACAATGTTGAATTTATTCTGAATTTCATGAGGCAACTCCTCAAATGAACGAGGTGTATGTGTAAGCAAAATCCGAAATGCGACTGACTCCTTATCCCAATTAACAAATAAATGATTAGCATGATCAGGATCATAATCAAATCCATACAAATATATAGAAGACGTTCTTTTATGTATTTGTGTAAAATCATCCTTTAACACTACAACACCTTCTTGTTGTAGTAAGGTTTCAAATGTACCCGGCAACACTTCATAATCGTTATTCCCCATAACAAAATAGATCGGAACATTCCATCGTTTGAGTTTCGTTATATTCTTTCTGGTCCGTTCAAAAGGTACACCTTTTTCCGTTAAATCTCCCCCGATCATAACAAAATCAATAGGATGACTGATCTTATTTAATGTTGCATCCTTTATAAGTCGGCGGTGGATATCCGCTATAAAAAATATGCTCATCCCATTAAAAGCCGTTGGCAATTTATTATCTACGATTGTTTGGTAATTGATTATATCGTAGTGTGCCTTATATATCATATAAAAAATTAAAATCAACAGCAGGAAAAAGGCAGCTAATAACAAAACTAAGTTCCTCCGATCTAGTTTCGGAACATTTTCATGTTGCGGTTACCATCGAACAAAATATTAGGGAATTTGAATCGCCTTAGTTACATTATATGCAGATTCATCAGCATATAATTATGACATTTATAATAACCAGTATGACTCCTGCTGATTATGTAGTAGCCAATACATTTAGCTAAATATAGTAAATATAAGCAATTCATTTAGGTACATATAATAAGCCAATCCTGAAACGATGATCAATAGGATTATAACAGCGACTATTCTAATAAATGGCATTTTAAATTTAATCCGTGTGTTTTTATTTTTACTTCCATGTATTTCACTTCTTGGTGGCAAGTTCAATATATCCACTTTATCAATCATATCCTGTGCATCATCATCTTTGTTTGACCCATTGTTTTCAGGTTCATTTGGTTCATCTTTTGTTCCTTCATGGTTAATCTCTGCAAATAACTGTTGCAGTTTTGCTGCTTGATGATCTTCATTATTATTTTGCACGCTCAATTTACCACACCTCACTTTTGCTTTTGTATGACAATGCCTAGTATGAAATCAACAATAAAATGCACAGTGATTGTAACGACCAGATTTTCGGTAAGTACAAACAAATACCCAATATAGAAACTGACAAATAAAACGGATAAAAACATAATCGGTTTATGCAAATAACGAACATGTACAAGTGCAAATATGATGCTGGCTGTAATATAGCCGAATGTGGTTTGTATTACTCCCCTAAATAAAAATTCTTCTGCAACGGCTACAATCAATGCTATTGCAAATATTTCTAATACGGTTCGATTTTTAAATACCCTTTCATTTATTCCCCCGTCATCATAAAACCGCTTTGGTACCAATACGATGAGAACTAAGTCGATCAACACAATCACAATACCGGGAATAACTCCATAATAAACAATATTAAATCCATTAAAGTCAAAATATGTAAACCACTCTGACACATTATCAAATAAAAAAAAGCTGGACACAAAACTTATAAATAATAATATCATTTGTGTTATGATTAATTGTTTAAATAGTTCTTTATCAGACAATTTTTTAATTAACTCCGTCTGTTTCATTTAATTCTCCAACTAACAATATTTGTTTTAATTGATCTCGCCAAGTCAATGATTGTTCCATATCAATAACCGGATTGTCCGCATTCCAATCGGTTAAAGAGAAACCACAATTTTTACAACATGAAACTGCCGGTTCCTTATATCCTTCTTGAAAATTGGCATATAATCGTTTACGGAGACACCCTTTTTCATATATCCAATCAACCATTTCATTTAATTTCTGTTGTTTAATCAATTGTCTCTCATTTTTAAATTGTTGTATTTGTTTTCGAGAACTTTCCCATGTTTTTGGTTCAAAATTAATGATATTATTAGTAATCATACCATGCTTTTCGGCTTGATAGTGCAAAAATCGCCATTGATTTTCATTTAATTCGAACTTTTTTTCTGCTTCCGGCGGTATTAACTGTCGCTGTAAATGCATGATATATAATTTTTCCCATACTTCATTAATTTCTTCCTCGGAAGGCAATTCTTTATGTATTAAGTGTTGATGGATATTAACATCATTTTTGGAGTATAACAACAAGCTTACACTGCTTTTTCCATCACGCCCTGATCTTCCTACTTCTTGAATAAAGGCCTCTAACTGTGCAGGCAGATGATAATGAATAACTAACCGAATATTGCTTTTATTAATTCCCATGCCAAATGCACTCGTACAACATACTATATCCAATTGGTCATTCATAAATTGTTGTTGAACCATAACACGGTCTATACTTTCCATTCCCCCATGGTAATAAGCAATTCGAAAAGCTGCGAGTTCATTAGATAGTCTTTGTGCAATTATTTCTGCTTCTGCTCTGCTTGAAAAATAAATAATTGCAGGCAATCGATAAGGACGTAAGATTCGCAGAAGACACGTCATTTTTTCATTATTATTCAATACTTCTTTTACTGTAAATATAATGTTTTCTTTGTCCATGGGGTATATATGCTGAATCATGTGTGGTCTTTTTAAAGCCGTTCGAATATCCCGTTGTATTGCTTCAGTGACAGTCGCACTTAACGCTAAAACAGGCGGGTTTTCCAACTGACGGATAATGAGATCGAGCTTTAAATAATCCGGCCTGAATTCAAATCCCCACTGTGAGATGCAATGTGCTTCGTCAATAACAAATAAACTCACTTTAATTTTTTTTAATTCATCCATCACTTCCTGTTGCTGCAATAATTCGGGTGACATATATACCAATTTATACCGATGAAGAGTTTTGTATAAACATTGTCGCTGCCCGTATGGAATAAAACTGGTTAGAGCAACTACTTCTTTGAATTGGCTAGCTTTTAGTTGCTTAACCTGATCCATCATTAAAGAAATTAAAGGTGAAATTACAATTGTTGTGCCTTCAAGAAGTTTGGCCGGCAATTGATAGCATAAAGATTTCCCTGATCCGGTCGGTAATATGCCTATCACATCATTTCCTTTTAATACATCTTCTATAATTTCTTTCTGTCCCGGTTGAAATGTGGAATAGTTAAAATGTCTTTGAAGTTGTGTCTCCAGCACTGGCGTTTGGTTCATACTCCTCTCCTCCCTTAATATGTGTAATCATCGTTAATACAAGGCGTATTTGAAAATAGGTGATCTCTTCACTAACATATTGTTTCAACGATTTTAGTTTATAGGAGCCGCTTCTTTGTACAGCATTCATAATTTCTTTTTGCTTGAACTGATCAACGTAGGTTTCAATTGGAAAATGTTTATCGTCTACGGCAATTTCCACAATGTGGTCATAGACTGTATTTACAGTTAGCTTACGAATTTTCGCTATTTCATGCGGAGTGTATTGCTTGTCCAAATAATAATACGTTTTTCTTGCTGATTGGGTTAGTTTATCTGTTTGCACAAGGTCTTTAATGATGGAGAATAATAGTGGATAAGTCGTTTTGTTGGTGATAATAATCTGGAGCATGCGATGTAATGTTCGTTCAAGCAACAAATGAACATCCTGAAAAGTAGATGCATATCGTATAGCGATTTGTTCCATGCTTTTACCATAATATTTATATCCTGTTAGGCGCTGTACAAATATTTCTGCTTCTTTATTTGAGAAACAATCCAAAATTTGTTCCAATTCGTTATATAGTTTTTCTAAAAAATTTTCTTGTTGATTATTCATCTGTTTATAATATTTTTTTACCCATAATTCAATTTCTCTTTTATCAACTACAGGGATATATGTATTATGATTCATCCTACTATTTGTAAAAACTTGAATGAGCAATAAAAGCCTCTCAGCAAATGGTAAACTCATTTCTTCAA
This sequence comes from Virgibacillus sp. W0181, assembly GCF_051846915.1. Lineage (NCBI taxonomy): Bacteria > Bacillati > Bacillota > Bacilli > Caryophanales > Bacillaceae > Virgibacillus > Virgibacillus sp. W0181. Next base: position 11,289 of record NZ_JBPYCR010000013.1, on the reverse strand, counting down.
ACATAATTCCATTAAAATAGTGTAGGCTACATACTTTATAGTTCTCCTTCAACCACTTTTCCCCTGCAGGCGTGAGATCATGGACCATCGCTTCTTCGGATAGACCATTTAGCAACCCATCTTTATTCATTTGATGTAATGTATGTTCAAATATACTTTTTTTCAAAGTTTTATAAATACCATAAAATGATTGCAATTGATATAAATGAATATCCTGGATCGTCTGTATGGAACGTTTTGCGGTTAAAATATGATATACTGCGCTTGAGGATCTTTCTTTTTGTAGTTTGTCAAAACAAGTTAGTATCACGCTTTTCAACAACATAGAGTTCTTCCCTCCACTCATTTCAAACCATCTCTCATGTTTATTTACGCTTAATAGAACACGGATTATTTCCATACCGAGCAGTGAAGTTCGTCGAAATCTTATAAGTGTGCTTTGGAATACTTTTTAAATAAAAGTGATATAATCGGATATACAAGAAGCATAAATATTGCATTACCAATCGCATGATAAGTATCCATCGGAAGTCCAAGTATGTAGTAAGGCCAAAACTTCCCGGTTACTTGGTATGTAGTAAGCGAGATGATAAGTCCATAAAAATAGCCACAAAAAATCGAATAAATCATGATAGTATGCAGTCTCAGCTCCCCGAATACACTGCCAATCATACCGCTAATTACTCCGATGGCTCCCCATGCGACAATTTGCCATATTGTCCAGATACCCATTCCCAATAGCATATTTGATAAAAAAGTTGTCAAAATCGCCAAAAGCACTGCAGAAAGGGGGCCTAGCAAGACCCCACAAATAATGATTAGTGATGTTACCGGTTGGACATTTGGGAGAAATACAAATGCATATCTCCCTACGACGGCAAGTGCCGCAAGTAGTGCCAATAAAGTGATCCGATACGGGCTGAAATTCACTTTATTCATAGGACTGAAGATCAAATGTGACCTCATCACCTGCAGACAATTCAAACTCTGATGCACCTACCATAGGCATTTCGTTATTAACGAAATACATCCATGCTTTCTCTTCTCCTTTTTCAGGAGCAACCCCTTCAATTGAATGAATAAAACCACCGTCTTCTTTAATGTCAAAGTTTGCTTTCATGACATCCATAAGAATGGCTCCTTCTTCAATAGGTATTTCCTTTTCCTCTATAATTTCTTCACCATCATCTTTTGATAATGTGACAACAATGTTTTCTTCTTGAGCCTCTTCACTCTGTTCTGTTTGGTTTGTTTCCTCTTCGGCAGTCGGTTCTTGATTTTGGTTGTCATTATTCGCTGCACAAGCCCCAAGTAACCCGATAGTAAGAATAAATACGATAAAACGTCTGCTCCAATTAGTCATTTTTTTCCTCCTGTATTGTATTAGAGCATCGAGGATATTTCGCAATTCGGTTTAAATTAAATGAACAAGCCTTCAGTGTAAAGTTTACATACTGAATGATTTATTACAATATCAAGTCGTAATGATTATTCATCATCTCTTTAGACGCTCAATCCTCGAAGCAAAAATTTATAAACTTGGCAGGTCTACTGACTGATGAATACCTACTTTAAGCGCCTTCCCATATGCCAAAACATACAGTGGATTATGCTTATTTCGCTTCATTTACAGTTGCGAGGACAGTTCCGGATTTTCACCGGATTCCCTATTAAGACTTAGCAGTCACCAAATTCATTCTATATTTTGAAACCTTATTATAACGAATTTGTTTCGTATAAACAATCTAATCTTCTTTGTTTTGTGGAATTTTGAAGCTGAATGTTGTCCCTTCATTTAATTTACTTTTTACAGCAATCGTTCCAGAATGTGCCTCAACAATATGTTTGGCTATCGCCAATCCAAGCCCGGTTCCTTTTTTCTTTTTATTTCTAGTACGAGATTTATCCGCTTTATAAAACCGTTCGAAAACAAAAGATAAATCTTCTTCCGGTATACCACTGCCATTGTCTATTACTTCAACGTATAGCATGTCTGCTGTATTTGTCACCTCAATGTGGACCTTACCATTGTCATTTGAATGATTGAGTGCATTATCAATTAAATTGGTCAACACTTGCTCCAGACGATCGGCATCAAAAACCGCTTCATCTTTTTCAATACTTTTCGTCAATTCCAATCGAACATTATTTTCTTTTGCGGCTTGTGTGAATTTTTTAAGAATCCGATCAATAAAACTTTCCACGTTGTTCGACTCAAGCTGTAGTTGTATATGGCCGGCTTCCATTCTGCCTATATCAAGTAACTCATTCACAAGACGTCCCATTCGTAGTGATTCTTCATGAATGATTTGAGCCAGCTCATTTTTCGCTTCTTTTGTATCAGCAATATCGTCAACAATAGCTTCACTATACCCTTGTAATAAAGCAATAGGGGTTCTTAATTCATGTGACACATTAGCAATAAAATCCTTTCTAAGCTTGTCCATTTGCCTTTCTTCGGTCATGTCACGTATGACCGCTACGGCGCCTCGTACATAAGCTTGATCATATAACGGTGTCATTATCATTACCCAATTGCGGCCTTGTAAGCTAAGCTCCTGCAATACTTCATTTTCCCCATTAATCACTTTTTGCAAAATTTGGTTTAACTCTTCCGGTAATAACATATTATCCTTATCCAACACTTTGCCATTTTCAAAATACCAATCTCGAACAAATTTCTGAGCAGGTGGATTCGTTATAATCATTTCACCTGATCTGTTAAGTGTGATAACCCCATCAGCCATCGAGGTCACAATTCCAGATAGCTGCTCTTTCTCCTGTCTTAGTGCATTTATATGAAACTTCAATTGCCTCCCCATTCGGTTAAAGGCAATGGCAAGCTCTCCTATTTCATCATGAGTCAAAATAGGGACCTTCGTGTTAAATTCTCCTCTCGTTAAATCGAAGGCAGCTTCCCGCATTTTTATTAACGGAGATGTTATTCGAGTGGACAAAAAGAACGCAAAAACAGTTGTTAATATAATCGCAATCCCAGCAGCAACAAAGATAATTTTCGTCGTTTCCGCCTTTGTTTGATCGACTGCATCAAGAGATTGATACACTATAACAACACCATTGTTATGTTTAATCGGATCTGCAACAATCATTACTTCGACTTCGTTGTCGGGGATAACCATTTGTTTATTGAAGGACTTGTTATTCGCAGCTGCTTGTTTAATATCTTCGTTGTTTAAAAACCACTCATTATCCAAATGAAGTAAATCCTCATTTGTCGTATCAGAAGACCACAAGGATCCATCCTGAAAAACAATGACTACTCTACTTACAGGATCTTTTACTCGTTCCGTCGTTCCCATAACTAAATCCTCTTCATCATGTTGTTCCACTAAAACAGAAACCTTTGTCGCCGTTTGCATCATATCCTTTTCTGCTTCTTGAATATGAAAGCCTTCGAAAAATTCAAGTAATAAGATTGTCAGTATAAATAACACAAAAGAAACTAGCAATAGTATAGTTATTGCTAGTTTGCCTACTACGCTGCGCCAAAACATTATGCATCATCTACCTCAAGTTTATATCCAACGCCCCAAACAGTTACAATCATTTTCGCAGCTTCTTTGGAAACACTTGCTAATTTTTCGCGTAATCGTTTTACGTGTGTATCAACCGTACGCAAATCCCCAAAGAACTCATATTCCCAGACTTCTTTTAATAAATCCTCCCGTTTAAACACTTTATCAGGAGCCTTCGCTAAGAAACATAGTAATTCATATTCTTTCGGTGTTAAGCTAATTTCTTTACCGTTTGAAGTAACACGGTATGCATCAAGATCAATTGTTAGCTCGGGAAATGCTAGCAAATTTGCTGATTGCGTCATATCTTTATTATATTTTGCATCTGAAGTTCTTCTAAGTACAGCCTTTACACGTAAGACAACTTCTCTTGGACTAAAAGGTTTAACAATATAATCATCTGTTCCCACTTCAAACCCTTGCACACGGTTCGATTCTTCCCCTTTAGCAGTGAGCATAATAACAGGTGTATTCTTTTCCTCTCTCAACGCTTGACACACTTCTATTCCATCCATTCCAGGCATCATTATATCAAGTAATATAACATCATAATCATTTGACAATGCCATATGAAGGGCGTCGGTCCCATTGTCTGATTCTTCGACGGTATAACCTTCTCTTTCCAGGTACATACGGAGCAACCTTCGAATTCTATCTTCATCATCAACTACTAATACGGATGTATTTTCGGGCATTTAGGATCCTCCTCCAACTCATTCTTCTTTCAGTATAAACGAACTACGAGTAAAAGTATAAGTAGAAACATGACATCTTCCTTAAAGCGGAAGATATCATGTTCATTAATAGGTTATTTTTTCAATGTATTATGCATAAGAATGCAGACCTGCCAATACAAGGTTTACAGCAACCAGATTAAACATAATAATCGCAAATCCGCCAACAGCTAACCATGCCGATTTCTCTCCGTGCCAACCGCGTGACAATCTTAAATGCAAAAATGCTGCATAGAAAAACCACGTTATAAGTGCCCAGACTTCCTTAGGGTCCCAACCCCAGAAACGATCCCACGCTATTTGCGCCCAAATGGCTGCAAAAATAAGACCGCCAAGCGTAAATACTGGAAATCCAATCGCTACTGCACGATACGTAATTTCATCTAATAAATCCGGTTTCGCTTTTCTCAAAAGTGGCTGGATCGCTGCACCAATTCGCTTCCTGGTAAACAAGCGAATCAACCCATATAAAATAGTTCCTACAATTACAGACCAAACAACCGTATTAAATTTTCGACCGGCATCAGCACCATGCATCCAACTCGGTGTTTCAAACAATGGAGCCATAGCCCCTTCTGTTATTAATACACCGCCATTCGGACCCGCAATCGCTGGTAAATGATAATTGGAAACAATTGTTCCATTACCGGAAGGATATTCAAATTGTGCGTTGTATCCCATCACATTAAAGGTTGTTGTGATGACAACAAACCCTATAGCCACGACGATTGTGTATAATATTGCCTCCAACCAAGCGCTTCGTTTATTAAGTGTAGTTTGATCAACCTGCCTTGTTAAATAAATTAAGGCAGTCACAAAGCTTAGTGATAAAATAGCGTTCCCCAGAGAGACGGTTGTTACATGTATATACAACCAATGGCTCTGCAAGGAAGGAACAAGTGGAGCAATTTCCCTTGGGAACATACTTGCGTAAGCAATGACGACTAATGCAATCGGAAGTGCAAATAACCCTAAAACTGTCAGACGATAAATGAAATACAAGATAATAAATGCCAACACCATGCACATTCCAAAAAATGTCATAAACTCAAACATGTTGCTGACTGGTGCATGTCCACTTGCCATCCACCGGGTAATTACATAAACAATTTGCGCCAGGAAACCAATTATTGTAATGGTAATTCCAATGGACGCTGCTTTACCGCGTCGCCCATCCATTTGATTTTTATTTTTATCGCGAATCGTAGCACCAAAAAAGAATGTAGCAATTAAATACAGAACAAACGCTGTATAAAGTGCCGTACTGCTAATACTGTATAAATTTTCCATGAAGATCCTCCTTTATCGCTGAAACAAAACAGAATACTTTCGGTAATGATTTACATTTTTGTGTTCTGTTTTTTTATCGTAGTTACTTCTGATCTTCTTCCAATTCCTGTTGATCGACGACCATATTAATATTCGTATCTGCTACCGCTTTTTCGATATCTTTTTTCACACCAAACCAGTTTTTATTCGTATGTGCAGCGAGTAAAACACCTTCACCAGTAGGGTTGATCCAAATTCTACGATGCTGCCAATACATTCCCTGTACAACACCAATCATAAATATTAGTGCTCCCAGTCCAAATAGCGGCAACGTATAATCCTTGCGTACAGTAAGTCCGCTGACATTGTGCATTTCAAAATCTACAATCCCCAATTTATAGTCGTTTTCACCAGTAGCGTCAATGTTTTTTCCAATCCCAACAAAGCTAACTTCTGGTTCCTCTTCTCCAGAAGGATAATAGAAAAATACAAATGCGGGATTTCTAGGATATTTGGATTCCGATCTTGGTTCGCCATTATCAAGGTAGTAATCCGGATAGTACTGGTCGACAACAAGTTTTGAACCATCTTCCAGTTCATATTCTGTTTTCGGCGAAGTAAGTTCAATTGTAACGGTATCGATTGCCTTCTCCTCTTCATCGTCCGTTTCATGAATCTTAAACGTCATGTTTGTAAATTCGTTTTCCTGATAGCCTGATTGATAAATCGTATAGCCGTCAAACTTAATTGGCTGATTCATTCTAATCTGTCCTTGTACGACTTTTTCTAATTCTGGTTTCGCTCCGGTTAAAGAAGATTCTTTTGCCTTATAAATAATCGCATCTGTCTGATAGTTTTTGGCAACCATTGCGCCTTCTTTTTCAAGGGCATCTTTAAATCGCTCATCATTTTCATCATAATATTCAACCGTAAATTTTTCATTTTTGATAAAATATTCACTGTCCGTTCCAGGGATAGCCAGTTCTTCCCCTTCACGAATCCAAACATACTCATCAAGAAATAAAAAAGGGGTCATGCGTAATAAAGCAGCCGCTAAAATAATAATTAATCCAATATGATTAACGTACGGCCCCCATCTTGAGAATCGCCCTTTTTCGGCTAAAATATGGCCATCTTCATCCCGCACGCGATAGCGTTGTTTTTTAAGCCGCTCGATCACCGTTTTTTTATCTTTATTTGATACGACATCTGTTTCGCTAAATAAACGCTGTCTGCTTAAAAACGTTTTATGACGTTTAGCCTTTTGCATTTTTAACGCTTTATACAATGGTACAACGCGGTCAAGACTGCAAATAACGAGGGAGACACCGATGAGCGCAATTAACAGCATGTACCACCAGGAACTATAAAGGTTATGAAAGCCCAGTTGATAAAACACTTTACCGAACAACCCATATCGTGCTTCATAAAATATCGAAGGTTCTCGTGAAACAGCATCGGCAGGTATGTACATTTCTTGGGGGAAAATTGAGCCGATAGCCGAACCGATTAGAGCAAGTACAATTAACCAAACGCCTACTTTAACGGATGAAAAAAAACTCCATGTTTTATCAATAATTGATTTATTGTAAGTTTGTGACCTTCGAGCAGTTCCGTCATAACGCATATTCAATAACTTCTTATCATTATTGCCATCAATATGCTGGTTTTCCTCTATCGGTTTACCGCAAGCTTCACAAAGTACGGTACCTTCTGGATTCACATGCCCGCATTCACACTTTATTTTATTCATTCAAATCCCTCACAATACTAATTCTGCTTTGGCTCTATTTCTTGAAAATAGCCTTCCAGTCGTTCCAGTGTTAGGGCACCTTCTATCTTTTCCACAATGATACCTTCCGGGCTAATAAAAAACGTGCTAGGTATAGGCCCTACTTTATATTTGTCGCTCACTTGATTTTTTTTATCATGCGGGACTGGAAAGGTTAGGTCGTACTTATCAATGAATCTGTCGATTACCAATTCAGTGGCATCCAGACTAACCGCTACGATCTCAATTCCTCTATCCTTATATTCCGGATATAATTTTTGCATAAAGGGCATTTCTGCCTCGCAAGGTTTACAGTATGTCGCCCAGAAGTTAAGCATAACACCTTTACCTTCTAGATCACTTAATTGAATGGTCTCCAATTCATTGTTTTCACTTATTTGCTGTAATTTGAAATCAGGAGCTTTATCACCCACGTCATAAACTGTCTTATCCTTATTAAAATTGGAAAATAGAGCGAAAGCTACTGCAGCTAGTAACACAACCAAAACGACTGTTCTGAAAAACAAGCGTCTTTTAATTCGTCCTTTTTTCTTTTTTCTAACTTCTTCCATGTTCAAGCTAATCACTCCCACAGCCATTGTATCATTGATAGGTGGTGCGATGTTTGTCTATTGTTTAACATTTTGATTTGCCATGTTTCTCATTTGCTTCACTTCATATGGTGTCAACTCTCGATATGTTCCCGTTTTAAGGCCTTTAAGTGTTAACATGCCATATTTTTCTCTTTTCAATTTTAAAACTGGATAACCTAGTTGCTCCATCATTCGTTTAACATGCCTATTTTTTCCCTCATGCAACGTTATTTCCAAAACGGTTGAATTTGCTTTCTTGTCAGTTGACACGATATTATAATCGATCGCTTTGAGGCGCTCGTTATTTGATATAACACCCTTCCTTAATCGAGATAGTTCTTTCTTGGAAGGAATACCCTTTATTTTGGCCATATACACTTTTTTAATTTCATGTTTTGGATGCATCAATAAATGTGCAAATTCGCCGTCGTTTGTTAGCAAAATAAGTCCTGACGTATCATAATCGAGTCTCCCGATTGGAAATACACGTTCATCAATACCTGCCAAATAGTCCATAACTACTTTCCTGTTTTTATCATCTTTTACACTCGATATAACGCCTTTTGGCTTGTACAACATATAATAAACTGGAGCTTCCTTTTCCAACGGGACCCCGTCTACAACGATTTTATCTTTTAGGGAAACTTTTGTTCCAAGTACTGTCGTTACTTCATCGTTTACTTTCACTCTTCCATCAAGAATGAATTGCTCAGCTTTTCTTCTAGAAGTAATCCCACTTTGAGCTATAACTTTCTGCAATCGTTCCAACGATTCACTCATTAATATCACCTATTTTTTCCATAATGAAAGCGTTAATCTAGATTAACGCTTCTAATTTTACCCGAATATGATATTTACTACTACTATGGACGCTATTATACCAATTAAATCAGCAATTAGTCCAACCTTTAGTGCGTACCCCATTTTTTTAATTCCGACAGCACCAAAATAAATAGTAATTATATACAAGGTTGTGTCGGTACTTCCTTGCATTGTAGAGGCTAGTCTGCCGAGAAATGAATCCGGACCATAGTGATCTATGAGTTCTGTCGTCATACCGAGTGCCGCTGTTCCTGATATCGGCCGCACAAGAGCTAGTGGAACAATTTCCGCCGGGATACCGACGAGGGAAAGGGCTGGAGCGATAAAATGAATAAAAGCTTCCAACGCTCCGGAGCTTCTAAGAATGGAAATAGATACAATCATGCCTACTAGAAAAGGAAGCAAGGAAAATGCCATCTTCACACCTTCTTTTCCTCCTTCTGCAAACAATTCGTACGTCGGCACTTTTTTCCACGTCGCAACGAGTAAAACGATTAAAATAAAACATGGAATGAGCCACGTACTGATTGTTGTGATTACGCTCAACCTAATCCCCTCCATATTTACTTTTATTCATTTTGTAAAATAGACGGTCAACACAAATAGCTCCTATTGTTGAGCATATCGTTGCAAGGATGGTAGTGCCGACAATTTCAGTCGGGGAAGCAGAGTGGTGTTGCATTCTTATTGCAATAACAGTTGTTGGAATAATGGTTAAACTCGAAGTGTTTAATGCTAAAAAAGTAATCATCGACCTGGATGCTTTATCTGTGCCGCTGAGTTGTTTCATTTGCTCCATTGCTTTAATTCCCATCGGTGTAGCAGCGTTTCCCAATCCAAATAAATTTGCAGTTATATTCGATAAAATATATCCAAGTGTCGGATGATCTTTCGGTATTTCCGGAAATAATCGAATGACAATTGGCTTGAAAATTGATGTCAAAACTTTTAATATACCTGCTTTTTCAGCGATATTCATTATCCCTAGCCAAAACACTAATATGCTAATAAGTCCGATCGAAAGTGTCACCGCTTCTCCGGCACTTTCAAATAAGGCGTTATTCACCTGCTCCATCGTCCCATTGAACATCGCATAAATAATGCCGATCATGGCCATGCACGCCCAAATGATGTTAACCATTTATCTCCAACCCCGCGATGCTTTTTATTATCCGAAAAAAAGATGTACTATAATTACGATCTAGCCGTGGCGGATTGCTGTAAACTGTTGTCTGATGAATTGGTTTAGATTTTAGTGAAAATATCATTTGACCCAAAACACCTTGAGTGGTTTTATCGTCTGGTCGGATATAAGAATGAACATGTGAATATTCGTCATCTGTTAAAGGATAATATACAGGTTCTTGTAAATACCCAGTAAAAAGATCGTTTGTTTCTTTTAATTTAAAATTAATCTCCTCTCTGTTTTCCAGCGAACGAAGCTTGAAATTTTTATAGCCCCATTCAAACATTTGGATATGATCACGCCAATCATCCGAAGCATTTAACGTAACCGCAATTAATTCAAAATCGTCTTTTTTGGCAGTTGTAAGCAATGTCCGTCCTGATTTTTTAGTAAATCCGGTTTTCCCTCCCGTACAATGATCGTAGTAATACGTCAATAATTTATTTTTATTTTTCCATGCATAAGATCTATTGTCAGCGGTATGAGTGATAGTGCCGGATATTTTTTTGAATTGTTCATTATTCATCGCATATTGCATTAATAATGCCATATCATAAGCTGTTGAGAAATGAGAATCGTCATGAAGTCCGTGCGGATTTGTAAAGTTTGTATTTGTCATGCCGAGCCATTTTGCCTTTTCATTCATTAAATATACAAATCCCTCAACACTTCCTCCTACTTGCTCACTTATCGCAACTGCCGCATCGTTGCCTGAACGTAACATCAATCCATAAACAAGATCTTCAAGTTTCATCTTTTCTCCTTGTTCCAAATAAATAGAAGAACCTTCCGTATAAATTGCACGTCTGCTCGTTTTTACTTTTTTATCCATTTGACCTGATTCAATTGCTATTATTGCGGTCATTACCTTCGTAATGCTTGCAATCGGTTTTTTTTCATGTGCTTGCTTTTCATATAACACCCTACCGGTTGATTGCTCCATAAGAACAGCATTATTAGCCGATACATCGACAGATGCTTGAACAAAACCGGGAAAATACAAGACTATAAATAATAGAAAAATAAAGCATAAAGAAATACGCATAGTAGGCTTCCTCCCGTAGTATTAATCCCTACCATATTTTATGCTTGTACATTGACGTTATGATTAAAGATTACTTTATTTACACATGCCATAAGCACTAAAAAACGCACATCATTTATTCATTAAATGATGTGCGTTTTGGTTGAGGTATTTGATGCTCTCCAACAAAATCGAGCTTTTGGAAGTCAACAATTCCCGTTGTCATATAAGAAAAGCGCAAGCGCCCTGCCTAGAAACGTAGCGACTGCGCCAGCTCAAAGCTGGTGGTTCGATGTCGCCACGCAAAGTGGCGGTTTTAATCGAACATTCCCATATACCCTAAGATAAAGGAAT
>NZ_JBPYCR010000012.1:0-84932 GCF_051846915.1 Virgibacillus sp. W0181 | reverse complement strand
TTTGCTAAAATGAGAAAAAGTTCATAATAAGGTAGGTATACAAATATGGAAAATACACATAGTTATTCAAAGACACATCAAAAAACGTTTGATTTAATTTTAACATCGATGTTAATTGCGCTTGTTTTCGTTTCTACCGCTTTTTTGAATATTAGACTGCCAATTGCTTCAAATGGAGGGTTAGTTCATTTAGGAACAGCTATGCTTTTTACTGCCTCTATTTTATTTGGACCTAAAAAAGGGGCACTTGCTGGTGCACTAGGTATGGCGATTTTTGATATCATTGGGGGATGGTTATTGTGGGCACCGATCACTTTTGTATCGCGTGCTGTACAAGGTTACATCGTTGGTAAAATAGCTTGGTCAAGGGATCGCAAAGGTAAAAGTATTGCTTTCAATTTATTGGCAACCATCATATCCATGCCACCTATGATAGGTATTTATTTCATCGGGGAAGGAATTATTTATGGGAATTGGATTACACCTTTGCTTTCAATACCTGGGGATATTGTTCAAAATGTATTAGGGGTTATCATTGCACTCCCAATTTGCGTTGCCTTAAAAAAGACTCCTTATTTTATGAAATAAGAAAGCATAAAAATATTCGTATAGCTGTCTAGTTTAAGCGCCCAGCCCCTCGAGGTCTTAAGCAATAATTCTTCGTGGCAAAATCTACCACTACGATTTCTTGCTTAAGCTTGTCGGGGCTTACCAGGGCGCTTGAGCTTTTCTAAATGAAAATGATCTTTTATAGGGAAAGCAGAGATTTAGTGCTTGAATTAGCTACGTCAGTCCCACGCTTTTTTCTGACCCCATTACTTAGTGGTAAATTGACACTTTTGCATGGACCAGAATTTTGCTAAAATGAGAAAAAGTTCATAATAAGGTAGGTATACAAATATGGAAAATACACATAGTTATTCAAAGACACATCAAAAAACGTTTGATTTAATTTTAACATCGATGTTAATTGCGCTTGTTTTCGTTTCTACCGCTTTTTTGAATATTAGACTGCCAATTGCTTCAAATGGAGGGTTAGTTCATTTAGGAACAGCTATGCTTTTTACTGCCTCTATTTTATTTGGACCTAAAAAAGGGGCACTTGCTGGTGCACTAGGTATGGCGATTTTTGATATCATTGGGGGATGGTTATTGTGGGCACCGATCACTTTTGTATCGCGTGCTGTACAAGGTTACATCGTTGGTAAAATAGCTTGGTCAAGGGATCGCAAAGGTAAAAGTATTGCTTTCAATTTATTGGCAACCATCATATCCATGCCACCTATGATAGGTATTTATTTCATCGGGGAAGGAATTATTTATGGGAATTGGATTACTCCTTTGCTTTCAATACCTGGGGATATTGTTCAAAATGTATTAGGGGTTATCATTGCCCTTCCAATTTGCGTTGCCTTAAAAAAGACTCCTTATTTTAATTATAAGTAAAAGTAGTTATAGCTAGTTAGGGATTAGGAGGATTACGATGAAAAAAGTTTCAGTCATCCAAGATTTATCATCTTTTGGAAAATGTTCATTAACCGCTGCGATTCCCGTTCTTTCAGTAATGGGTATACAGCCATGTCCTTTTCCAACAGCAGTGCTAACTGCACAAACGGATTATCCAAGTTTTTATTGTGAAGACCTTACTTCTAAAATGAGTTATTTCATAGACGAATGGAAGAAGCTAGATATAAGCTTTGATGGAATCCATACTGGTTTTGTTACTGGCAAAGAGCAAATTGATAATATTTTCCATTTCTTAGATCAATTTCATACAAAAGGAACACATTTACTTGTCGATCCAGTAATGGGGGATAATGGGGTAGTCTATAAACTTTATACGAATGAATTGCTTGAACGAATGAGAGGACTTGTTAAGCGTGCGGCTGTGATTACGCCGAATGTTACAGAATGCTGTTTGCTAAGCGGATTGTCTTATGAAAAGCTAAATAGTTATACAATCGAACAGGACTATCTAAAAGCGATTCAAGAGTCCGGGGAACTCCTGCAACAACAAACAGGTGCAAAAGTAATCATTACTGGGGTGAATCCATCAAATTCGGATAAAAAGTTTATCGGAAATATGTACATAGATGAGCGTAAATCCGCTTACAGTGCGGTACCATATAATGGTGAAAGTTATTCTGGTACCGGTGATTTATTTGCCTCTGTCATAATGGGAGGCATGATGCGTGGGGAGGATCTAGAAAAGTATGTAGAACTTGCTACAGCCTTTCTAACCAAGTCCATTCATGATTCCTCCTTAGAGCAAACACCAAAAATAGAAGGAGTCAACTTCGAGAAATATTTAGGAATGTTGCTATAATGCGGGACATGGAGACAAGCTCCTTGTCCCGTTTACTTTTATAGGTTTTCTTAACAGGTCAGAAAGCTAAAATTTTGTGCATAGCTGTCTAGCTTGGCGGGGCTGACCAGGGCGCTTGCGCTTTTCTTTATCTTTTGGTTTCTATTCTTGACTATCATGATAAAATGAAAGAATGTATTTAGGAAGAATACATCCTGAAATCAACTTAGGAGTGAAACGAGCTTGAACAAAAAAGACATCGCAAATATTCGTAAACAATTTAAAGTAAATAATGATCTATTACAATTTCATGAAATCTTTAATGTTTACATTATGAAAGAATCGAGTGATATTTACCATCACCAAAGTGTACCATTTGAATTGGTAGAAGAGGAACAGAAGGAGTTATTTATAAATAATTTTAAAAAGGTATTATCCGGTCAGTTGGACGAAAAGCTGTTTGAATTAAAGTTCCAACGTGATATAGAGGATTCCAGCCAGCTAATTCTTCACCAAGGTCTTCTAAGTAATGATACAGAAGAGTGGAAGGGCCATATGCTTCGCATTGTAGAAAAAATGTTGAAAGATAAACAATATGAAATGGATATTGTCGTGACTTTTATTCGTGGAGAATATATGAAACCGATGAAGCGTCGCAATGAAGAGTCGGAAGAAAGTGGTCGTGATACGGTTTATTCCCATTCTTTTATTCTATGTAGTATAAATAAAACGCAAGATCCGAAAAAAGAATTGCTGTTCGACTATGTGGAAAAAGAGTTTAAATATAATTTTGCTGTTGATCCAATTATTAATTTGACGAATCCAATATCGGGTTTTCTATTCCCTTGCTTTACGGATAATGCAGCTGATGTCAACCACGTTCTATATTCGGCAGGAAAAGCATATGAACTAGATTATCATTTCATAGAAGAAGTATTAAATGCGGAAGAAACTATGACTGCCCAAGAGGATAAAGTGGTTTTTGAGGAGATTGTAAAAAAAGTTGCAAACGACCAAATGAATACTTCCACACTTTCGAATGTATACGAAGAAATTCATCGTGTTATAGAAGAGAATGAAGAAGAAGAGATACCGAAATTAGACTATAAAGATGTAGAACAGGTTTTAAAAAGCAGTGGAGTAGAAGATGTCAATACGGAAAAGGTAGAAGAGGCTTTCAAGACAGTGATTGATGATGAAAAATACGAGCTAAAAGCGAGCAGCATCGTACCAAAGCATACGTCTAAGTCTATTAAAATACAAACAAAGGTCGCGGATATTAAAATTAGTCCGCAAGATTTAAGATATGTACGACAAGTCCACGTTGATGGGAAACTATGCCTCGTGCTTGAAGTAGAGGAAAATACGGTGATTGAAGGCTTTGAAATGATCCCAGAAGCTTTATTTAAAAAAGCGGAAGAGAATGGAAAATAATTTAAAAATAGAGAGATAATGCTTGAAATTAGTACACTCGATGAGATAATGACACTTTGTTCTTATCTTCTACTTCTAGCCAATATCTGTTGAGTCTGAATCTACGGCTAGCGTTGCATTAAATTAAACTTTCATTAGTCCTACCTAAACAAAAACTTACATACAAAATTGCCGGTACTTTCGGAATGCAGTTGCTTCCGGGTGCCGGTTTTTTCATGGGTCTGATAATTGTTATTTCTTTTCTTTACGTATAGGAACAAGTGCTCTATAATGAATAATAGATCGAACGAAAGCGGAATTTGTCTTAAAATGGATTGATTTATATGAAAGTTTTGAATATATTAGATCTAAATGCCCCCTAATTGGGAATGGCAACGATAGTAATAGTAAATACATTATATAAAAAAGCTAGCTTTTTTATAGGGGAGGATGGGAATGGTGGGTTATAAAAAAATGGATTTTGAAGAGATTGTAAAACAAAATGAACGTAGAATTTATTTCTATATTCACAAGTTAGATGTGAAAGATCCGCACAAAGAATTTTATCAGGAAGGTTTGGTTGCGATGTGGAATGCATACGAAACGTACCGACCGGATAAAGGACCGCTTGCCACATACTTCAACTATACGATTCGCAATCGAATGATTGATTTGCTCCGTAAAAAGAAACGGGAACAAGATGCAAAAGAAGCTGTTGTCAAGGAGGAAAGTCAAAAGATAGACCTTGGCAATCGTACCCGCAAACGAGAAACAACCGCCCTCATTCATGATCAGACAGATATCCCGGTTACCGACACTCATTTTTGGCAGCAAGTAAAAAATAGGTTAACAAAAAACCAATGGAAGTGGGTTTATTATTTCATCGTTGAAAATATTCCTATAAAGGATATTGCCGAGCAGGAAGGGGTATCCGTGGAAGCGGTAAAAAGCTGGGGCAAACAAGCGAGAAAAAAACTGCGAAAGGTAAAGATGGAAGTGTGATGGGGTGGCGTGTGGGTGAATGTGCCTTCTACCTGGGTAAATACGACAAAAGTTACGCACCGGGCATTTACTATCCGAAGAATGGAGAAAATGCCCGAATTTTGAGGAAGCCGTTAAAGCTTTTGACTTTTATATGAGAACCATAGCAAGAAGCGATCCATAATTTTACATTGTCTATGATAATATGAAATTATATAATAGGAAAAATGGTCGAAAGAGTCAGTAAATGAGGGGTGTGCTAATGGGAAATCAGAAGGAATTTTTGGAAGCTGAATTAGATAGCATCATTAAATATTCGAATGACAACGTTGTAATTACGGATGGAAGTGGAACTGTTCTTCGTACAAGCCCGAATTGTGCTTCGATATATGGAATTGATTCTTCTTATTTAATAGGGAAATCGGTTTTTCAGCTTCAAGAAGAAAACATTTTTAGCCCTTCCGTTACTGTGGAAGTGTTAAAAGATCAAAAGGAAGTACAAGTTATGCAAAAAACGATCAATGGCAAAGTAGTTATGGCTACGGGGATTCCAATTTTCGATAAGGACAGACATATGATTCGAATCATTAGTTTCTCGCATGATTTAACGGAAATCCAACAATTAAAAGAAGACTACGAACACTTAAACACAAAAATGGCACGGTATGAGACTGAGATTGAGGAGCTTAGAGTGAAGGAAACGAAGGTTGAGGGTATTATCGTAAAAAGCGAGGCAATCAAAAAGGTATGGGACCTTGTCTACCGGATGGCAAAATCAGATGCAAGCACCGTGCTGCTCGGGGAATCCGGTGTCGGAAAAAGTATGTTTGCGCGTGCATTGCATAACCATAGTGACCGATGGCAAGAAGCATTTATTGAAGTTAATTGTGGGGCAATTCCGGATAATTTATTTGAATCAGAAGTATTTGGGTATGAACCTGGAGCGTTCACCGGCGCCAGTCCAAAGGGGAGGGTCGGCTTAATAGAGCTCGCCGATCAAGGAACGCTTTTTTTAGATGAAATTGCAGAAATTCCAATAGCGCAACAGGTAAAGCTATTGAAAGTGCTTGAGGAGAAAAAAGTGACGAGAGTTGGTGGATCAAAATCCATTGATGTCGACTTCCGTATTGTTACTGCCACCAACCAAGATTTATCTGCATTGGTTCAAGAGGGAAAATTCCGGGAAGACCTCTTTTATCGCTTAAACGTTGTCCCCATTCATATACCACCTTTACGTGAGCGAAAAGAAGATATTTATCAACTAGCATTGTACTTTTTGGAAATAGTAAATGAAAAATATAATATGGAGAAAACCTTTTACCCGGCAACATTAGATGCTATTCAACAATATAAATGGCCGGGAAATGTACGCGAACTTGAAAATTTAGTTGAACGTCTCGTTGTAACATCGGATACAAATATGATTTACCCTTCAAACTTACCTTTTGTTAACGAATATGGGAGGGGGCAAGATCTAGCGCGGTTTAACGATGATCAATCGTTAAATACATTTGAACAAAAAGGATTAACATTACAAGAATCGTTGGAAGAAGTAGAAAGAGCATGGTTAACGAGAGCTTATCGTCAGTATAAAACAACATATGAAATGGCTGATTACTTAGGTGTAAGTCAAGCAACTGTTGTACGAAGGTTAAAAAAATACAATATTAATTCAAAATGAATCAATTAATTCATGGGTGATTCAAGTTTCCTGTTTTAATTCAATTATGAATTACAGAAAAACGCAAAAATCGCTTGTATACGTAAATAAAAGTTGGCATGCAAATTGCATATATAACTAGTGCAAGGTAAAAATACGAGATAGAAAGCAATTATATAAATTGAAAGGGGATTTTTTACGTGTATCAACCTAAAGATTCATCGAAGTCACCACGATTTACAGGTCCACGTACCTTTATGAGATTGGAGCATGTGAGAACTACTGAGGATGTAGATTTTGTTGTTCTTGGTGTACCTTTTGACACCGCAGCCTCCAATCGGACAGGACAGCGTTACGGTCCACAACATGTTCGCGATTTTTCTGTTCTGTTGCGGCCATATAATCCGGATCAGGATATTAATATTTTTGAATATTGTTCCGGCGTCGATTACGGGGATATTGATGTTATACCAGGAAATATACATCAAACGTATGCCAATATGGAAGCAGGATTGCAGCCAATCTTAGAAAAAGAAATTACACCAATTTTGATTGGCGGGGATCATTCAATAACACTCGGATCTTTGCGAGCGTTCGCAAAGCAATACGGTCCGATATCTTTAGTACATTTTGATTCACACGGGGATACGTGGGATAACTATTTTGGAGAAAAGTATATGCATGGTACTCCTTTTCGCCGAGCAGTGGAAGAAGGATTGATCGATACCGAACATTCCATTCAAGTAGGCATGCGCGGCCCATTGTACGGTCCGGAAGATATTGAAGATGCCAGAGACTTAGGCTATGAAGTAATTCCAATGAAAGAAGTAAGAGAAATTGGGTACGACAAAGTAATGGAACGAATTCATGCGCGAGCGAAAGATAGACCGGTGTTTGTCACTTATGATATAGATTTCCTCGACCCGGCTTATGCACCTGGGACAGGTACTCCAGAAGTTGGTGGACCAACAAGCCACGAAGCGCTGGAATTTGTAAGAGGATTGGATGGACTTAATATTAAAGGTTTTGATTTAGTTGAAGTTCTACCTACCTATGATAATGGTGAAATTACAGCCGTTGCAGCTTCTGCCGTTATTTTTGAAATGATCAGTTTGGTGGCTTTGAAGAAGAGAAGCAGCAGCAAATAACAAAGAAAGTCAATTAAAAAGGAGGGATATTTGTGGTAGAGGGAACCTATGGTATTCTATCTTTACTACCTATAGCAGTTGTCGTGATTTCTGCTATCATTACGAAAAAGGTTATTGAGCCATTGATTTTAGGTACAGTAGTAGGAGCTGTTTTACTTTATGGCTTTTCCTTTTTCCAAAACTGGGTTGGAGACTTATTAGCTACCATGAGTGATCCTGACGTTGTTTGGACAATGGTAATTCCGGCTCTGTTTGGAATATTGATTGCTATGTTTGGTAATTCGAATTCTGGTACAGCATTCCGAGAATTAGCTATAAAATATGTGAAAAGTAAAGAGAATAGTTTATTTGCTACGTACATCTTTGGGATCATTATTTTTATGGACGAATATATGAATGCGTTATTAATTGGCGGAACGATGCGGAATTTAACGGATAAGTTTAAAGTGCCAAGAGAAGTATTGGCATACGTCACCAATGCGACGGGAACTCCGGTGTCTGTACTTATTCCTTTTTCAAGCTGGGCTGTATTTTTAATGGGACTGTATGGGTCAAGTGAACTCTTGAAGACAGATGGATTTACAACGTATGTTTCAAGTATACCTTTTATGATTTATCCCATCGTCTCATTAATTATTGTCCTATTATTCATTTATAATAAAGTACCGATGACACAGTATGTGAAAGAAGCGACAAAAAGGGCTGAAAAGGGTAATTTATTCCCTGAGGGATCTGACGATGCTCACGATATGGATGACGAATCGAAAGAAACTGATGCGAGCGCAAAAAAACCAAGATTAATTAACTTTATTCTTCCTATCATTGCTTTAGTTGCGGGTACGATTATTTTTGATATGGATTTAATTATTGGAGTAATTATTGCAATAGCTACATGCTTTATATTATATCGAGTAAATGGGACGATGACTTACTCAGAGTTATTTGATACAAGCGTAAAAGGGATTCAAGATATGGTGGAATTAATCGTACTTATTGTTGCTATATTTTTATTAGTACGAGTCAATGAAAATTTAGGAACAATTGAATATGTGATACATTCTGTGGAACCAATTATTACGCCTTTATTATTGCCAGGGATTACATTATTAGTTGTTGCATTTTTAGGCTTTACTACTGGTAACTACTGGGGAACGATGGGGATCGTTTTACCAATTATCCTTCCGCTTGCACAATTGAGTGATGTGAATACATCTTTAGTATTAGGTGCAATGGTGTCCGGTGGAGTATTCGGAAGTCAAGTATGTTTCTTTGGTGATGCTGTAACGTTAACAAGTGCGTCGACTCAGGTAAATAATATGCAACAAATTAAAGTTTCACTCCCATATGCTTTAGCAGGGTTAATCATTTCTTTCTTTATTTTCCTGGGACTTGGCTTAATCGTATAAATAGTGGGTAGAGGTTGATAAAGTAAAAGGCGTGACAACGGATAGGAACTTTTGTCGTAATGGAACTACTTTTACAGGATGGTGAAAAAGTGAAAGACAATAATGAATCGTTGAAACAAGAGTTTATTGTCGATGGTGGAGAAGGAAAGGCTTTTCAGGTGAAAAAAGATCAAACAGTTACGGTTACAGATATAGAAGGCCAGCAGGTTATTGACTTTATTGCGTTTTCAGCCAATAATTACAAAGAATTTTTATCCGTTACACAAACACGGACAAATCTTAAACAACAATTTTATTTAGGAAAAAATGATGTACTTTTGACGAATTTAAGAAATCCAATGGCCAACATTATTGAAGATACAGTTGAAGTTCATGATTTGCTAATTGCTGCTTGTGATCCTTACTACTATGAAGAAGTTGGTATGCCAGGGCATCGTTCGTGTCACCAAAACTTTGTAGATGTTTTAGAGCCTTATGGAATTGAAGCCTGGCAACGACCTGATCCATTTAACATATTTCAAAACACCCAAATACGTTCAGACGGTACGTGGTTTCAAAATGATCCTCCTTCTAAAGCCGGAGACTATATCACGTTACAATTTGAAATGGATGCATTATGTGCTATATCCGTCTGTCCATTTGATATTGATGGATTTAATGGTGGGGCGCCTACACCGGTAAAAGTAAAGGTTGATTAGACTACTTATCATAAATAAATCGTGCATATTTTGCACGATTTATTTTGCATGATAATGGGATGGAGGAAAAAGTAATTGGAAAATATTAATGACTTAAGTCTCTCGCACATCGCCTCATTAATTAGAAAAAAAGAAGTTTCACCAGTTGAAATTACAACTCGAATTTTAAATAAAATTGAAGAAGAGAACCCCGGAAACAATGCTTTTATAAGTATATGCAACGAAATAGCAGTTGAAGATGCAAAAGCTGCTGAGAAAGAAATAGTGAGTGGAAATTACAAAGGGCCTTTACATGGTGTTCCATTAGCTATGAAAGATAATATTTCTGTAAAAAATACAAGATGTACGAATGGGTCCATTATTAGTAATCATAATATTAGTCAAAATGATGCTTTATTAGTGCAACAGCTTCGGTATCAAGGTGCCGTCATCGTTGGTAAAACCAATCTTGATGAATATGCAAATAATGTAGTAGGTAAAAATAAACATTATGGTACAATTAAAAACCCATTAAATGCAGATTATAGTGTTGGTGGTTCAAGTGGGGGAAGTGCCGTCGCGGTTGCTTCAAACTTATCCTATGGTGCGATCGGAACAGATACATCTGGTTCTATTCGTATACCGGCAGCTTGCTGTGGAGTTGTTGGATTAAAACCAACCTACAATCTTATTCCAACTGCTGGTGTGACTCCATTATCATGGTCCTTAGATCATGCAGGTGTTTTAGCAAGAAATTGCGTTGATTTATCTATCATTTTCCAATCACTCGTGGCAGGGTCAAAACCAACTTATCTAGATAAAGAAGTGGATCTTAGTCAATTAACTATTGGAGTACCAGAAAACTATTTTTTTGAATTACTGGATGTAACAGTTGAAAAGAAAATTAGGGAAGTTATTGAGATATTTATCAACCAAGGTGCGAATGTAAAACAGGTAACAATTCCAAATATTGAAAGCGCAATAAATGCCCAAGAAAAGATTATTGGGACAGAAGGTGCTTTCTTTCATCAATTTAAATTGGAAGAAAATAAAGACAAATATGAAGTAGAGAATTACGAGTATTTTAAACATGGATTAACGATTTCAAATAAACAATACAATGAAGCATTAAAAATTCGGCAAAAAATGAACAAAAATTTTCAGCAAGTATTTGATGATATTGATATTCTTCTTACGCCCACCCTTCCAATAACCACCCCAAAGCTTACTGCTGGAAAAATAAATTGGGGAGAACAAGAAGAAGATATTTTGAGTACTATGTCTCGTTATACAGGCCCTTTTAATGTTAGCGGATTACCTGCATTAAGCGTTCCGGTCGGGTATAATACGGATGGTTTATCAATCGGATTACAAATTGTAGGTAATATGTACAGTGAAAACCAATTAATAGCTGTTGGGAATTGGATTATGAAAGAGCTAGAGGATGATATTAGTAAATTGTGAGCAAGAATAAAAAATATATGAAACATGCCTTTACTTAACGTGTGCTGTGGAATTCAAAGTATAATTTTAAGAACAATAATGGTGTAATAAGTTCAGCGAAGGAGTTGGTGTTATGACAAATATTAAACCTATTTCCGATTTAAAACATTATAATGATGTTTTAAAGGATATTACTGTAGGAGATCCGGTTTTTTTAACAAAAAATGGTCGTGGTAAATTTGCTATATTAGACATTGAAGAGTATGAAAAAAGTCAAGCCACGATCAAGCTGCTTTCCGAGCTTATGGAAGCTGAAAAAACGATGAAAACTGAAGATGAATGGTTATCTGAAGAACAAGTTAAAAAAGATTTGGGAGTCTAATGTTTTATGGATAAATTAAGAATTAATCCCATTGCTATACAAGATTGATTCTAAGCTCGCACTCTGCAATAGAGTGTTTTTTTATGTTAAATAACAAACAATGTGTAATCATCATCCTATAAATTCAAACAACGCCAAAATATATTTATGTATACGAATGCGACCATTTCATAGTACGATAAGAGAAATGATCATTTTTTAAAGTAATTTTGAATGATTTTCTGCAGTGGAAATGAAAGCGATTTCCCTTACGGCTCTTTAAATACAATTCGAAAGGGTGAATGTCTTGAGTAATCTCGCTTTAACGGATGATCTTCAGGTAGAACTGGACAACCTTATGCAAGAAGGTTATACCGAATCAATGAAAAACAATTCGATAGCTGCGTCTGAAATATGGATAAAATTATGGGGAAGAATAAAAGAGATTATGAAAACCTATGAAATTCCTAATATCGAAACGATGGATGAAGTATTTCATGGACAGCAAAGCATATACAATTGGTCGACTGATTTTGAAACAGAATTGTATAATGCATCAATTGATGATAGAACTTACTCACACGTGCAAATCGATTTCTGCCGTGAATATATAGCCATGTCTAAAGAAAAGGATGAACATAATAATCTTGGGAGAAGACGTGCGATTGCAGAGTCGTATTTCAAGCTTGGGGATGTTGAAAAAGGTGAGCGACTTTTTAAAAAATACGTTCATCAGTACCCAGAGGATGCGTGGGGTTGGATTAACTGGTCTGATCAATACGGTTTACCTTCCAGCCGCAAGAACTTTCAGGACTATGAAAAGGCAATGTCCATTCTTGAAACAGGGTTAAATATATCTGGTTTGATAGATAAGGAGGACGTGCTTGAACGGTTGACGGATTTATATACGAATATGGGTATGGATCAAAAAGCGGCTGATGCTGAGCGTGAAATTGAAGTTATAAAAAATGAAAAACAAAAAAAGAATTTAGAGAATATCCAAGCTCTGAATGAAATGATTGAACAGTCCTCTAAAAGCATGCCTGTGAAGCGTCAGAAAACTGGTCGTAATGATCCATGCCCATGTGGAAGTGGTAAGAAATATAAGAAATGTTGCGGGAGGTAATAGGGGTTCCTGCTGCATGTCACAATCCTTGTTTTTTGAACAAACAAAGGAGGGTTTCATCATGAACATTCACGGTACGAAGAAATTGCTTGACCATTTAAAAATAAAGCCTGAAACAGTGAGCGACCAGCGGGAAATTGCAATCAACCTCAAAAAGCGCGACAGGTAATTGTAGCTTAATTTTTAAAGTGATTTTAATCATGTATAATAGAAGGAACATTGTGGAAACGGATCGTGTCTTGCACAATAAAATTTCAAATAATTTTATCTGGAGCAGTACAGTTTGCCAATGAAAGAGCGAATTCAAATTGTTAAACAATGCTTGTAAATATTCGTACAAAGGGGGCAGGTGAAGATGGCGGCAACGGATCTAACTCGTTTTCATAGACGGTTAATAGTAGCGATAACATTGTCGGCATCTTTTCTTTCTGTTCTTACGCAATTTTTGCTGATCACTGCGTTTCCAGAGATTATGCTTGAGTTTGAAATTAATGCTACGGAAGTTCAATGGTTAACAACTAGCTTTATGTTAACGATCGCCATTCTTATACCGATAACGGGGTATCTCATTGATACGTTTAAGACTAGGACATTAATGATGAGCGCCATGTTCTTGTTTTTTATTGGGACATTGGTCGGGTTGATTGCACCTTCTTTTCCCATTTTGTTAGTGGGGCGTGTTATCCAGGGAATGGGTTCAGGGATTATGATTCCGTTAATGCAGACGCTGCTGTTTTTGATGTATCCAAAAGGAAAAAGAGGGTATGCGATGGGGTTGGCCGGAATGGTAATTAACGTTGCACCCGCGATTGGTCCGCCTATATCCGGTGTTTTAGTTAGTTATTTTGATTGGCGTTCCTTGTTTCTGTTAACCTTGCCGATTGCAGCTATTATTTTGCTCTTGGTTTTTTTATATATGCGTAATATAACTGAGCAGCGAAAAACGGATATTGATACATTATCCATTTTACTGTCAACGATTGGCTTCGGCGGTATGTTGTATGGATTCAATAAACTACAGGAGAATGGGTTGACTAATTCAGTCACGCTTATCAGCTTGATTGCAGGGGCTTTGGCATTGGGCCTATTTGTGCTTCGACAGCTGCGGTTAACGACTCCTATTTTAGAACTCCGCGTGCTTAAAGTGCCTGTTTTTGCTCTTGTTGCATTTATTACGATCCTTTCATTTAGTTTACTTATTGCTATTGAGACAATTTTACCGATGTATGTGCAAAATGCGCAACAGTTTTCAGCTTTTTACAGTGGTATGATCGTGATGCCTGGAGCTTTTACGCTTGCTATTATGTCCCTTTTAGCTGGACGGTTATTTGATAAATACGGCGGGAAAAATATTGCGATTATCGGTTTTGTATTGTTAAGTTTGAGCACGCTTGGTTTTTATTTTATGCTTGGTCTTAATACGCCATTTGCTATTACGGTAGTTTTATTTATGATTTCGATGGGCGGTGTTGCATTAATTCATATGCCAATCATGACCGCCGGTATTAATGCGTTGCCTGATGCGTTGATTCCTCATGGCACGGCCGTTATTAATACTGTTCGCCAATTCGGAGGGACGCTTGGATTGACGTTTATTATTTCGTTTATCAGTAGTGTGGATGAGGGAACGGACATTATGCAGCCGGTGGATTATTTGACCGGGGTGAAAATTGCCTTTTTCGTCTCATTTATTTTTGCTATTACAGGGTTGCTGCTTTCTTTGTTTTTAGAGAAGGATAGGCAACGTGCTAAATTTTAATATTAAACAATTCCCCATCTTCAACAATAGTGTTAAGAGGATTAATCATTTACAATGATGATATAGTTTAAGAATCGTTTAGAAGACTGCTTAGAATAACAAGAAATGGGGTGCTAATTATGAAGATATATGTAAGGAGTGATGATGGAAAAATGATTGAAGCTTTTCAATTAGATGAAAATACCTATACGTTTAAAGCAGAAAATAAAACATTTGAACTTTTTCTTTCAGAGTTGGAAGGTGAATATGGTATAAGTGAGCTATCTGAAAAACAAAAGAAGCGAATGACAAAGGCCATTTTTACGAATGAAGCTATCTTAGAGCAATTAAGAGACGCTAGCGAAAATAGAGATAGTGATTTTTCGTATTATAGTGGGGATGAATTGGAATTCAATAAATTAGTGGATGAGATAAACAGTGACAGATAAAGAAATACACTATGATGTCGTTTGGGGGCAAAAAGCAAGAGTGAAGCTAGCCGAAATGAAACCATTTAAAATTGATCCCAAATTAGTATTCCGTAATTCTAAAAGTATTTTTTTTAAACCGCGAGAAAAAGCTGATGATGTTGTAGACGATCCTGAATCGGCTATTACTGGATATATATTAACAATGTTATTATCGTTTATGATGTACTTGAAGCAGAAAAAAAGGTGCTCGTTGATGCCTGTTATTCTGTCCTGACAGGTTTTACCTTACAAATGTTTTATGGGGAACATGACACCGATCCTCTTTAACTTCTCTAACATGGATAATCGCCAAAACCACTGCCTCATCTACCTGAATTGTAATTCCCACTCAACCCTGCCAATTTTCATGAGTTTGAACAATTGTAATGTCTTCCTCATATTTAAAATAATCCACTTAAGATAGATGAATATCCCCATCAAAAAATTATTTTAAAACAAGTGATACCCGTCACAGCGTTATTCATTGAGAACGGTTATCATAGAGACAAATACATTAGGGGAGGAAATGCGTATGGCTACTTTTACAGCTGATCAGACACCTGCATCAATTGTCAAAACTTTTCCGAAGGCGAGCGATTTATTCAAGGAGCGCCGCATTGATTTTTGCTGTGGGGGAGACCGCCCGTTAAAAGAAGTTTTTCGTGAAGGGGATTATGATTCGGAAACAGTGCTTTCCGATTTGAATACAGCTTTTCAAAAATGGCAGAAAGAAGATCAAGAGGTGACGGATTGGGATGCCATGCCTTCTTCCGAGTTGATTGATCATATTGTAGGGGAACATCATGCGTATTTGAAAAGTGAATTGAGTCCTCTAGGTGAGTTTGTAACGAAAATTTTCCGTGTGCATGGGAAAAATCATCCACATTTAAAAGAACTGCACCGAATATATAACGAGTTTAAAATAGATATGGAAGAACATATGGTTACGGAAGAAAATGATGTCTTTCCGTTGATCAAGGAATATGAACAAAATCCGAGCGAAGCATTGAAGCAAGAAATTATTGATGCAAATGGCGGACTTGAAGATGAGCATGAAGCTGCCGGGAATCTGTTGAAAAGAATGCGAGTAATTACGAATGACTTCCAACCTCCCGCTGGAGCATGCAATTCCTACCGGATCACTTACGCGCGGTTGGCTGATCTAGAAACCGATACATTCCAGCATGTTCATTTGGAAAATAATGTGTTGTTTAAACAGCTTTAGAAGATTTATTGCCTACGAAGGATAGTTGAACGAAAGAAAAACGAAGCGTGAGTATTATCCTCATGCTTCGTTTTTCTTTTGGGTATGATTTTCTGAGTCAGGATTAGTCTTTAAACGTTCGTGTTTCTTCCACTTCTTTATCCTTTGTCATAATTTGCAATCTGCTTGGTTTGTTTTCGGAAGCGACACGTTCTCCAGCTTCAATGGCTTTATCCAATTTGTCATGTTGTTCATACAAACCAACGCCCTCAATTTTCACAAACCATGCTGAAGCATCTTTATTCGGTTCAATTGTGTAGTTTTTCATTAGATATTCTCCTCACTTGTATCGGATAGTAATGTGTGGTTCGTTGTCAACCATCTATCATTCTACTTTCGTATGCAATTTACTGATTTAACTTATACGGAAGACAACAGAAGACCGCTACACAATTTAATTCCCGATAAGTAGAGGTGAATAAACATTTTTTCGAAGACGTATTAACATTCCCCTGTAGATATTCATTAAGTATGAGTATCGAAGTAAACAAAACAATCTACTTCAACCTATCGGCCTAGCGAGTTTCTTTTCTTCGGTTTTTTCACTTAAATGATCAACGATTCTAGTAATTTTTAAATAAGAGAACTGGAATAACGGACTCTGAATAAAGGTGAAGATAAACGTAATAATAAAAACAGGTCCGCCTAACATTAACCCCAAAAGGACGACACTGCTTTCCGTAATGATACGAACTTTGCCGATAGAGAGACCTGATTTATCAGACATGGATAGCATAAATCCGTCTCTTGGTCCGGCCCCTAAATGGGCGGCGTTGTAGATGCCCCCTCCAATTCCCAACAATACAATTCCTAATAGGATCGTAAAAATATCCGGCCATGAATGTGTCGTCGGCGGGAAAATATCAATCCATAAAAAAAGGTCTACGAATGATCCAACTGTAAATGCATTAACAAACGTACCTAACTTTATATAAGATTTATCAAGGATAAAGGATACGCCTATTAAAAGAATACCGATGATGATCGTCCAAGTTCCAATCGATAATCCGAGTTTCTCATATAAACCTACACTTAATACATCCCATGGAGCTAAGCCCAAATGTTGGACTTTAATTGTTAAGGAAATACCGTAACTTGCAATCAAAAGCCCTAGCATATATAGACCACAACGCAAATAGATCATTTATATCCTTCTTTCATATATAACGAAAATAAAATTTAAGTTTTTCCTAAAAAACAAATTGAAATATTACTGCATACAAATCGTGTCTCTTACTTAACTCATCGGTCTTGCCAGTTTCTTTTCTTTATTTTTTTCATTTAACTGATCGACCATTTCTGTAATTTTTAAATAAGAGAACTGGAATAATGGACTTTGAATAAAGGTGAAAATAAACGTAATTACAAAAACAGGCCCGCCTAACAATAACCCAAGAACAACGACACTGCTTTCTGTGATAATACGAATTTTTCCAATGGAGATCCCTGATTTATCAGAAATGGATAGCATAAATCCATCCCGGGGACCTGCTCCTAAATGGGCAGAATTGTAGATGCCCCCTCCAAATCCCATTAAAACGATACCTAGCAGGATCGTGAGAACATCTGGCCATGAATGAGTAGTGGGTGGAAAGAAATCAAGCCATAAAAAAAGATCAACGAATGATCCAACCGCAAACGCATTGATGAATGTTCCAAGTTTTATATATGATTTATCGAGAATAAGGGATATGCCTATTAAAAGAATACTGATGATGATCGTCCACGTGCCTATGGACAGTCCGAATTTCTCGTACAGCCCGACATTTAGAACGTCCCATGGAGCAACACCTAAATGTTTAACGGTTATAGTAAGGGATATACCGTAACTAAATACAAAAAGACCGAGTATATACAACCCCCAACGCAAATAAATCATATCGATCCTTCTTTCATTTGTTAGACATGTGATAAAAATATACGTATGTAACCTATTTTACTACTAAACGAGTAGTGATTACAAATTGAAATCAAAATTTTTGGACGATAAAGTTTATCCATAAGCTCCGTAAGATAATCAAGTTTGGGCTGTTCATAAACAGTTAACCTTCAGACAATCTCCTTTAGCCTCGCTATCACTTTATCAATCTCATCTTTTGTCGTATTCATTCCTAAACTAAAGCGGATGGCACCCATCCCAATATGCTCCGGCACATTCATTTCTTTTAAAACTGGTGATAATTCAACATTCCCGGAATGACATGCAGAGCCCGTTGATGCAGCTAGTTCTGGCATTTGATCCAATATGTCTTGCCCGACTTTATTAATGAAATTGATATTTAATGTGTTGGGCAATCTGTCTGTAGGGTGGCCATTCAATACGACTTGATCACTGAAAGCATCGTTTAGTCGACTCAAAAAATAATTCGTTAGCTCTTGGATATTATTTGTTTTTAATAGTTTTTGAGATAATTCACAAGCAGCGCCTAAACCGGCTGCAAGTAGGGTGTTTTCTGTCCCCGCTCTTAATCCGAACTCATGACCTGCTCCGTGGATGAGTGGCTCCAGCCCAATTCCCTTTTTTATGTAAAGGGCGCCGATGCCTTTAGGGGCATACACTTTATGTCCGGCGATTGTAAGCATATCAACGTTCAAATCTTCTACATTCACTGGCACTTTTCCAATCGACTGGGAAGCATCGGTGTGAAAAGCAATGTCATACTTGTTAGCAATTTCCCCAATCTCTTTAATTGGCTGTAAGGTGCCTACTTCATTATTAGAATGCATGATTGTAATAAGGATAGTTTCATCAGTTATGGCTTTTTCGATGTCTTCCGCTGAAACTTTGCCGTACTGATCTACATTCACATAGGTGACCTTTGCTCCTAATTGTTCCAAAAATCGGCAAGGGTTTATGATAGCGGGGTGATCAATTTTAGAAGTAATGATATGGTTGCCTTTTGCTTGGTTTCGGTAATAAAGTCCTTTTAAAGCGAGGTTGTTCGATTCACTGCCGCCACTAGTGAAAATTACCTCTTCAGGTGCGCTGGAAATTAATTTTGCTACTTGTGCTCTAGCTTTATGTAGTTCCTCTTTAACCGGCTTTCCGGCCCAATGCATAGCGGATGGATTGCCGTAATAATTCTCCAGTAAAGGCTTCATAGATTGAACGACTTCCGGTGCGATTGGCGTACTTGCATTATAGTCCAGATAAATTTGTTGATCCACTTCAATCACTTCCTTTAAGAGGTTGTTCAAAAAGTCACCAAATTATTAGCGGCGAATCTCTTCGTTGGCTTGTTTCTCCGCTCCTTGGAAAAAAGTACTTTTCCTTCGTGCGAAGTGAATTCAAGGTAGTATTACTTGTGCTCATGTATCTAAATGCATACATTCCGCTCCTTGGAAAAGAAGAACACTTTTCCTACGTGTGATGCGGATTCAAGGAAGATTTCCTTATGCTCGAAACTACGCCGCCTCGACCATCTTGCTTCTAATTCGGCACTTTTTGAACATGTACTTTAAAGATAATCATACAACAACTCCAGCTATTACTAAATAAATTGAATCCTTTCACAAAGTTTTAATAATTTCCGATAAACAACTTTTGTTTGACTTCTTAAAATTGAAAAACTGTAGGTGGACGATTAAACTAGATAGTGATGTTCGTTCTCGTCAGCAAGAAGCTTCTTGAGACGTAAACGTGCAATAATTGGGTTTTACAGATAGATGCATTCATACAGCAGTAACTGTTTGTTAAGCAGAGAGGATGAACACGAATAGATATTGCTAAACCAATCTTAAAATATAAAAAAACAATTATTATAACTTTTATTGTGGTAGCTATTATTAGCGCCATTGTGCAGTTCTTTGTTTCCGTTAACTATGACATGGTCGATTATTTACCGGAAGATACGCCGTCAACTACCGCGATGGACGTGATGGAGGATGAATTTGATAACTCTGTTGCGAATACACGGGCGATGGTGAAAGATGTATCCATACAGGAAGCATTGGCTTTCAAAAATAAAATTGAAACTATTGCCGGAGTGAATGAAGTGACATGGCTTGATGATGCTATGGACATTCGCACACCTTTGGCAGTCGCAGATGACGACCTTGTGGAAACATATTATAAAGACAACAACGCTCTATTCACACTGAGCATCGAAGAGGGAGAAGAAGTCGAAGCGACGGAAGCAATCTATGACGTGATTGGTGAAGATAATGCGTTGACAGGCGATGCACTAAATACAGCTATTTCCCAGCAAATGACAGGTCAAGAGTCATTCAATGCTGCGGCGATCCTTATTCCTATCGTCATTTTAATTTTGATTTTATCGACACGTTCATGGTTTGAACCTGTTTTATTTTTAATTGCAATCGGGGTTTCGGTCGTTATAAACCTAGGTACAAATATTTTTCTAGGAGAAATATCATTTATCTCGCAAGCAGTTGCACCTATTTTGCAACTTGCCGTCTCGCTTGATTATGCGATATTCCTCTTGCACAGTTTTGATGATTACCGGAAAACAGACACACCTGAAAATGCAATGAGGCGGGCGATTAAACGGTCCTTTCCGGCCATTGCCGCAAGTGCTTCGACAACATTTTTCGGCTTTTTGGCCCTAACCTTTATGGATTTTGGTATTGGGGCGGATCTTGGTCTGAATCTCGTTAAGGGGATCTTGCTAAGTTTCCTAAGTGTAATGATTCTTCTGCCGGCACTTACGTTAGTCGCTTACCGGTTTATTGACAAAACGTATCATCGAAAATTAATACCAAACCGCTATCCGATAGGTAAATATGTCATGAAATTGCGCATCCCCGTATTGATCCTGGTTTTACTTTTAATTGTACCGGCTTTTCTAGCACAAAGTGAAACGAACTTTTTATATGGAATGGGCGAAAACCCTGCTGACACGCGAGCTGGGCAAGATGAAAAAGAAATTGAAAATGTATTCGACAAGTTTACGCCGATTGTTTTACTCGTTCCAAAGGGGGATCTTGCCCGAGAAGAAGAGTTGGTCGATGAACTTAGTGATCTGAAGCATGTGAAGAGTACAACTGCTTATACGAGTGCAATTGGTACGGGGATTCCGCCGGAGTATTTGGAGGAATCCGCCAGGGAACAATTTTTCTCAGATAACTACAGCAGGATCATTCTAAATACAACAACAGACACAGAAGGAGATGTTGCCTTCCAACTCGTTGATGAGGTGAATGAGGTAACAGAAAGCTACTACGACGATGAATATTATGCGACGGGAGAGAGCCTCACGCTTTATGATATGAAACACGTTGTCGAGGAGGATAACCGACTTGTAAATATTTTAACAGTCGTTGCGATTGCGTTTGTTCTGCTGATCACATTCCGTTCACTAACCATGCCGATTGTGCTTATACTAACCATTCAAACAGCGGTCTGGATTAATTTATCCTTCCCATACTTTACGAATGACCCGCTCGTATATATCGGATACTTAATCATCAGTATTGTCCAGCTTGCGGCAACGGTTGATTATGCGATACTATTCACGGAAGATTATATTAACAATCGGAAGGAAATGCCGAAAGTGAAAGCAATTAAGAAGACGGTTAATGAAAAGATATTTTCCATCGGTGTCTCTGCATCGATCTTGTCTAGTGTCGGATTTATATTGTGGCTAACATCGAGTGATCCTATTATATCTTCTATAGGCATTTTGCTCGGACGGGGGACACTGCTCGCCTTTTTAATGGTCGTATTCTTTTTGCCGGGGCTGTTAACCGTATTCGATCGGTTCATTGAAAAAACAACGTGGAAACCAAATTTCTTTAAACGGAAGTGATGCTATGCTTAGGAAGCATATAAATTATAAATTCGTAGTCATGCTTAGCTGTATATTCCTGATTGCTTCGATGCCATTACATGTTCTGGCGGATGAAACGAATGGAACAGACGAAGAAAGTAATCAAAAGGCAGGAAATAGTGTAGATGGCGAATATGATTCAAAAGATGAAGTTATTTATGGCAAGCTAGATGCCAGTGGAGAAACGGACGAAATGTATGTGGTCAATACCTTTCATGTAACAAAAGCGGGTAAATTGGTGGACTATGGAAACTACACAAATATCCGAAATTTGACGGACTTGACCGATATAACGATGCCGTCAAACAATAAAGTAGCGTTTGAAGCGACAGAAAGTGAGTTTTATTATCAAGGGGAGCTGGAGAATAAAGCCCTACCTTGGGACATTTCAATTCGTTATTTATTGGATGGGAAAGAGATTCAACCCGAGTCGTTAGCCGGAAAGAGCGGCGAGGTGGAAATCCACATTCAGACAAGAAAAAATGACGAGGTTGATCCAGTTTTTTTCAATTACTATATGCAACAAGTTAGTGTCACGCTTGATCCATCTAAATTCAGTGACATCGTAGCTCCTAAAGGGATAAAAGCGAACGAAGGGAAAAATCAGCAAATTACATTTTCCATTTTACCGGAAGAGGAAGAAAACTTTATTATTACTGCTGACGTAACGGAATTTGAACTCCAGCCGATTCAAATAAACGCATTGCCTGCAAATATCGCCATCGACGACCCAGATTTTAGTTCGATGACAAGTGAATTTAAATCTTTAGCTGATGCTATTGCGCAGTTACATTCCGGTACTGCACAATTAAACAATGGCATATCTGATTTGAATGCAGGTGTCTCTGAGTTAAGCAGCGGCTCAACGGAATATCGCAATGGGATTAACGAATTAAATCAACAATCAGATGCGCTTGTTAATGGGTCTGGAGAAATTAAAAAAGCTTTGGGACAAATCAATCAAGCATTGAATGCAGGAACGGAAACTCCTGATTTAAGTGAAATCAAACAACTTCCAAAAGGCCTTCATGAACTTGCGAGTGGATTGCGTGAAGCGTCGCAAGGGATTAAGCAATTAAAAGGAAACTATGAGCAAGCTTATGGTCATTTAGCTAAAGCTATTCAAGCTATTCCTGACGTGGAATTAAGCGATGCAGATATAAAGGCATTGAAAGAAAGTGACCTTGATGAGGAAACGGTCAATCAACTGATTGAACTATCCAAAACTGCCAAAAATGTTAAAAAGACTTTCGCAGAAGTTCAAAAAGCTTTTGATGCTATCCCTGCAACGTTGGATGAAATTATGAAGAACTTAAAAACTACGGCCGATGAAGTGGACACCACGGCAGAAGAAGTGAAAAAAGGATTGCAGGACTTTGATCCGGAACAGCAAATAGAACAATTGCAAAACGGAATAGCTGCGTTGAATAAAGAATACAATGGGTTCCATTCAGGTGTTGTGGCTTATACAGAAGGTGTTGGATCATTAGCAACTTCTTATCGTAAATTAGATAATGGCATCCAATCCCTATCCGGCAACATTCCATCACTTGACCGGGGGGCAAGTGAATTGGAAGAAGGTGTAAAAGAACTAAAGGATGAAACAAAAGATTTACCTGGTGAGGTAGAATCAGAAATCGAAGAAGCGTTAGAGGAATTTGATTACTCGGATTTTAAACCTGTTTCATTTGTGTCTGAGAAAAATAAGAAAATCGAAGTCGTTCAATTTGTCCTGCAAACCGACAGTATTGAAATGCCGGAAGAAGAGGATGAAAACACAGATGAAAAAGTGGAGAAGAAAGGTGTTTGGCAACGATTTTTAGATTTGTTTGGATTGTAGGGTAGTATGTTGATGTTTTGTTGCATTTAAATAAATATGAACTTGAAAACAAGAAAGCCGTATGCTAGCCGATAAAAGGTGTAGCATGCGGCTGTTTGTATGGAGGGGGTTATCACTGGCTGAAAACTATCCTTATACCGATGGATGATCC
This sequence comes from Virgibacillus sp. W0181, assembly GCF_051846915.1. Lineage (NCBI taxonomy): Bacteria > Bacillati > Bacillota > Bacilli > Caryophanales > Bacillaceae > Virgibacillus > Virgibacillus sp. W0181. The sequence continues at coordinate 61,160 of NZ_JBPYCR010000012.1, read as the reverse complement.
TGGCCGTGGATTTCTCGCACCATGGCTTTTTCCTTTTTAGGAGGCTGAAGAAACAAAGCAAGTATAAATCCAATAAGTGCGAGGATCGCGCTCCCGATAAATGCCCATTCAAAACCGGCAATTTCTGCTAAGTTTCCTGCAGCACTTTCCGGAACCCCTTCAGAAGGTACATACAGCTTCGTGCCCATCGATGTTAATGTAACTAACAAAGCAGTCCCAATCGCTGCAGAAATCTGTTGCATCGTATTTGCGAGTGCGGACCCATGGGAGTACCATTTGGGCGGTAATTGATTAAGTGCTAATGTCATGACTGGCATCAATGTAAGTGACAAACCAAACATGCGAATCGCGTACACGATGGTTAAATACATAAATGACGTCTCCGGTGACAGGTTTGTAAAAAAAGATGTAGTTACAGTCACAATGCCAAGACCGAGTAATGCAAGCCATTTACCGCCATATTTATCAAACAGTTTACCGGTAATTGGCGACATGATTCCAATTACAATTGCACCGGGCAAAAGCATCAACCCGGATTTCAGCGGGGAGAAACCGAGTGCTTCTTGCATGAATAAAGGAAGTAATGTTTCCGCACCGATAAGGGAGACTAGCACGACCATTGTTATCGTGATCGCCAGGGTAAACATGCGAAATTGAAATACCCGAAATTCCAGCATAGGTACTTCCAGTTTCATTTGCCTCCAAATAAACAAACTAATGACAAGGATACCTATAATGATGGAACTAAGTACAATTGAACTGCCCCAGCCTCTTTCAGAAGCGATACTGAAGCCGTATAAAAAGAAACCAAAACCGACTGATGACATGATGATCGACAGAACATCTATTTTTGGTTTGCGCAGTTCGGTCACATTTTTTAGAAATAAGGCGGCGATAATAATCGTAATGCCTACAATCGGTAGCATCGTCAAAAATAAAGCGTGCCAATTAAAGTGAACAAGCAGCCAGCCGGATAAGGTCGGTCCGATTGCCGGTCCGAAAGCTATGACAATTCCGATCAACCCCATTGCCGTTCCGCGATGTTCCACAGAAATAATTGCCAAAAGAACTGTCATCAATAATGGCAGCATAATTCCTGAACCAGACGCTTGAATAATACGCCCTAGTAAAAGAACAGAATAAATAGGTGCCAATGCTGCAACAAGAGTACCTGTTCCGAACAAACCAATGGCTGTCAAAAACAGTCCACGTGTCGTAAAACGATCAATGAGAAATGCGGATATCGGAATCATAATTCCATTTGTCATTAAAAAAGCTGTCGTCATCCACTGCACCTCACCACGTGTAATGGAAAAATACTCCTGTATGGAAGGCAGCGCCGTCGCCAGCAATGTTTCATTCATAATCCCCATGAATGCTCCAGTTAATAAAGCCGCAATCATAAGGCCTTTTTGTTTAGTGGGCAAATCCCAATTTACATTTGATGCTCCGCTTGTGTCACTCACATCGTTCACTTCCTTTTTAGCTAAAATCGTATAATAATACACAATAACATCTTAATGCTTTCAAGTATAGATAATGAACTTAATATAATACGAAAAGGTGAACGACAGCGTGTGGTGTAATTGTACGGCTTGTTTTCTTGCTAGGTCAGAAAGTATAAAATTTTGGCGCATAGCTGTCTAGCTTAAGCGCCCAGCCCCTCGAGGTCTTAAGCAATAACTCTTCGTGACAAAAACCGTCACTACGAATTCTTGCTTAAGCTATGCCTGAGGCTGACCAGGGCGCTTGCGCTTTTCTTGACTTTCCAGCTTAATAAGTATAATATTTCTAATGGTTCATTTTTGGACTGTTTACTTTTGGACAAAATGGTTTCGATAAAACTTTAACAATAGACCGTTGAATTACTTTTGAAAAGCAGGTGAAGATATGGATAAAAACGGTAGTCAAATAAATCGGCCAATGGCATTGATGCAATCATTTTGGAAGCTGCAGAAATCGATTATGGGGCAAGTTAAACAGACAGCAGCGGACAATGATTTATCGGTACCGCAATTTGCTATCCTTGTTCAGATGCAGCATAAAAAGCAGATCGCTCAAAAAAACTTGCAGGAGCGGACACATTATCCGAAAAGTACATTAAGCCACGCGATCGAGAAGTTGGTTCAAGCGGGGCTTTTAAACCGCACTCATGCAGAAGGCAATCGGCGGGAAATGGAACTTGCGCTAAGTGATGAGGGAAAGGTATTGGTCGATGAATTGAAGGCACAAGAACACGGTGTCCATGAGCGATTCAAAAATGCCGTCCATTCATTTACAGAGGAGGAGTTTAACGATTTGATCAATATGCATCACCAAATCGCAACTTTTTTTGAAGGTGGTGGAACAAAGTGATTGCTATTCTTAAAAGACTAGCCCCTTATAAATGGTTACTTGTGTTCGTATTTGTCCTCGTCTTTGCTCAAGTCATGTCGAATCTTTTATTGCCTACATTGATGGGGAACATAGTTGATAACGGTGTCGTTGAAGGAGATATTCCATATATTTGGAAAGTTGGCGCGTTAATGCTTGGTGTAGCCGCACTAGGTGTTGGTGTAGCTGTTCTGGCTAGTTATTCTGCATCGAAAATTGCCATGGGGCATGGACGCGATATTCGCAGGGAAGTTTTTCGTCATGTCCAGAAATTTGCCTTTCGCGAATTTGACGAAATTGGAACAGCGTCTCTTATTACTCGAACAACAAACGATATTACACAAATCCAACGGGTGATGATGATGTTACTGCGCATGGTGATCATGGCACCATTTATGATGGCAGGTGGAATCATTATGGCGGTTTCCAAAGACCCGAAACTATCACTTGTCGTTCTTGGAGTGATGCCTTTTTTAGTTGTTGCCATTGTCCTTATTTTGAAAAAGGGAATGCCACTATTTAAAGCGGTCCAGAAACGACTGGATAAACTTAATTTAGTAATGCGCGAAAACTTAACCGGAGTACGTGTTATTCGAGCTTTTAATAAAGAAGATGTCGAATCAGAACGATTAAATAAAGCAAACACTAATTTGACTGATGTTACGATTAAAGTGAATAAACTGATGGCTTTTGTTATGCCACTTATGATGCTGATGATGAATTTGACGGTTGTTGCGATTATCTGGTTTGGTGGCATCCGTATTGAGAGTGGCAATATGCAAATTGGCGATTTGATGGCATTTATTCAATATGTTATGCAGATCATGTTCTCTCTTGTTATGGCGTCCATGATGTTCGTTATGTTGCCGCGTGCTGCAGTGTCGGCAAATCGTGTTAAAGAAGTGCTTGATACCACTCCGTCGATTACAGATAAAGATACAAGTGATCCCATAAAAGAAACAAAGGCAAAAGGGACACTGGAATTTGATCACGTCACATTTCACTATCCAAATGCAGAAGAGCCCGCAATTGCTAACGTTAATTTTCGTTCAAACCCAGGGGAAGTAACAGCAATCATCGGGGGAACAGGGTCAGGTAAGTCAACACTGCTAAATTTGATTCCACGGTTTTATGATGTTACGAAAGGGACAATTCGCATCAATGGGATCGATGTTAAGGAAGCATCTCAAGCAGAGGTTAGATCTAAAGTAGGACTCGTTCCACAAAAAGCATTTTTGTTTACGGGGACAATTGCTGAGAATATTCGTTACGGCAATGACGAAGCTACCATGGAAGACATTCGCTGGGCTGCAGAGGTTGCGCAAGTGGATGCGTTCATTTCTGACATGGAACATGGGTATGATACAAGACTTGATCAAGGAGGAACCAATTTATCTGGTGGACAAAAACAACGTCTCGCGATAGCAAGAGCCCTTGTCAGACGTCCGGATATATATTTATTTGATGACAGTTTCTCCGCTCTTGATTATAAAACAGATGCCAAGCTCCGTCAGGCATTAAAAGAAGAAATTACGGATGCATCGATCGTGGTCGTCGCCCAAAGAGTCAGCTCTGTCATGGATGCAGACCGAATTATTGTGCTTGACGACGGACATGTAGACGGTATTGGCACCCATGAGGAACTACTTGAGTCGAGTGCAACGTACAAGGAAATTGTTACGTCTCAGTTCGGGGAAGAGGGGATCGCATGAGTAAACAAAACAAAAAACCACGTAAATCATTGGGTATATTAATGCGCCTCCTCCGTTATCTTGCTCCACGAAACAAACGTTTAATTGTTGTACTTTTTGCTGTTATTTTGAGTACCTTTTTTACTATTTTAGGTCCTAAAGTAATGGGGGATACAATAACAGAAGTGTTTGAAGGTGCTTATGCACAATTGACTGGTACCGGTGAAGGGATTGACTTTGTTACCGTTGGAAAAATGCTTCTCTTTCTAGGGGCATTGTACTTGTTCAGCAGCCTGTTTACTTTTGTTCAACAATATCTAATGGCAAGTGTGGCACAAAATACCGTTTATGATTTACGGGAAGATATTTTCACTAAGTTGAAGAAGCTTCCATTGAAGTATTATGACGGTCACAGTCATGGAGACACATTAAGTCGTGTAATCAACGATATCGATACGATTGGTAATACATTGCAACAAAGTATTACCCAGTTTATACGTTCGATGGTAATGATAATCGGTATTACAATCATGATGTTGACGATCAGCCCATTATTGACGCTTATTGCTTTTGTCAGCATCCCGGTATCTTTGTTTGTCATTAAGCCTTTTTTAACGAGATCCCAAAAGCATTTTGCCGACCAACAAGATACACTTGGGAAATTAAACGGGCATGTTGAGGAAATGTACACAGGGCATCAGGTTGTAAAGGCATTTGGTCAAGAAGCTAAAGCGCAGCATGAGTTTGATGATGTAAACGAAAAATTATTTCAGGCAGGACGTCGTGCACAGTTTATTTCGGGGATTATTATGCCTGTGATGACGTTTATCGGAAACTTAAGCTACGTTTTAATTAGTATTGTCGGTGGTATACTCGTCACCCAGCGGACAATTTCCATAGGGGATATTCAGGCATTTATCACGTATACAAGGGAATTTAATCAACCGATTAACCAAACAGCGAACATTGCAAATATCATTCAGTCGACAATTGCTGCAGCTGAGCGGGTATTTACGCTGCTTGATGAGGAAGAAGAAGTCTTAGAGACAGCTTCAGGAAAAGTCGCACAAACAAAAGGAGCGGTTTCGTTCAATCATGTTGCATTTGGTTATGATGAAGCATTGTTAATGAATGACTTGAATATTGATGTGAAACCTGGACAAACGGTTGCTATCGTTGGACCAACCGGTGCCGGAAAAACGACATTGATTAACTTACTGATGCGATTCTATGAAATCAGCAGTGGCTCAATTAGCGTTGATCGTACAGATATTCAGTCGATGTCACGACATAAGCTGCGAGCACAATTCGGTATGGTGCTACAAGATACATGGCTCTTTAACGGTTCAATTAAAGATAATATTGCTTATGGAAAAACCGGTGCATCCGAAGCTGAAGTGATTGAAGCGGCTAAGACGGTTCGAGCGGACCAGTTTATTCGTACACTTCCAGACGGATATGACACGATGTTGAACGAAGATGCCACCAATATATCCCAAGGACAAAAACAGCTGATTACAATTGCCAGAGCAATATTAGCTGATCCGCCAATCATGATCCTTGATGAGGCGACATCTAGTGTGGATACCCGGACAGAAGCTTATATTCAGGCAGCGATGAACAAAGTAATGGAAGGTAGAACGAGCTTTGTTATTGCCCATAGACTTTCTACGATACAGGACGCCGACAATATCTTGGTCATGGACCAGGGGGATGTTATCGAGCAAGGCACACACGAAGATTTGCTTCAGCAAAAAGGATTTTACGCTGACCTGTATTATAGTCAGTTTGCTGGTGAAGAGGCCGGGTGAGCGAGGCCTTCACTCCAGGAAATGATAAAGTTCTGACGTGAAGTAGGGAGAAATCTCTTTACTCAAATGGTATAATAATAGGGGAAAGTCAGAAATGAGGTTGGTGTATCTGATGGAACGGTATCTATTTAAACTGAATAAAGAATTGATGGATCTACAGGCCATGGAGATGGATGAGGCGCTATGTACATTTTTCCAGCAATTGCGTATAAATGATGAGCCATTTGAAATAGAAAATGATCAAGGAATGAAAAGGAAATTTACGATTAATTGGGACGAAAAGTTATTGCAGGGCAGGGGAATTAAAGGCTTTTTTGCCAAATATGATGCAGCTTATTTATGGATTACCTCTACGAAGGAGCAACAAATTCTAGTAGAAGCACAAGAAGCAGTGACAGCGGATGGTCAATTGCATAACCGAGAACATGCGGACGCTGTGCTTCGGGAACTATCCGGATTTATGAATCATAAAGATGCGTGGTTTCAACTCTATCAATCTGCAGAAAAATTTCAATTGAATCCGGACGATAATCAGTTGATCTGTCAGCCGTATATTCGGGAAATGGAGCCGTTTGAATATCAAAATCGAACAGTGAAGGCCGTACTAAGTCGCTTTAAAGGCCGGGTGATGCTTAGTGATGAAGTTGGACTTGGGAAAACAGTGGAAGCCGGTATGGCCATGCTCGAATATATAATGCGTGGTCTCGCTCGGCGAATTTTGATATTAGTTCCGCCATCGCTTGTTCAGCAATGGGAAAACGAGATGAAAAGAAAGTTTAATCAGGACTTCGTACGCGCCGATCATCCCGAGTTTAAAAAAATGGGAGATGCTGCTTGGGGGCATTATCAAAAAGTCATTGCTTCCATCGATACTGCGAAACGGAAAAATCATCGTACGGCGATTAGCGAACAGTATTATGATTTGGTCATTGTGGATGAAGCCCATCACTTGAAAAATAGGCGAACACAAAAATGGCAATTTGTTAATGCGATTAATAAAAAATATATTTTTCTTTTGACCGCAACCCCGGTACAAAATCATCTGGAGGAACTGTACAATCTAATTACTCTTTTAAAGCCGGGGCAGTTAAGCACCTATAGCTATTTTCGGAAGAATTTTGTGGATGGAAAAGAAGGCATTGAAGCAAAAAATGTGGACAGGCTGAAACAATTATTGGCAGATGTGATGATACGCAACAAACGAAGCAATGTGGATGTAACGTTCACCAAACGAACAGCGTATACGAAAACGGTACAGGTTCCGGAGCGGGAAAAGGTGTTGTATAACCATTTGAGTACATATATTCGCAACAACTATGAACGGCAGCATAGTGTGTTAAACCGTTTCAGACTGAAAAAATTACAGGAACAAATCGGCAGCACGATTACGGCAGTCATCCCGTCGCTGGAAGGGCTAGTGACGAATGAAAAATTATCCGCTTTTGACCGAAAAGCAATAAAACGATTTTTAGATGAGGCACGGGCGATCGTTGCTGATGGTGACGCAGGGAATGAAAAGGCAAAAGAAGTGGCAACTATTTTGCAAAACTTTGACGGGAAAATGATTGTTTTTACTAAATTTACTTCCACCCAGCGGTATTTGAGTGACTTCCTGAAAGATAGCGGTTTTAACGTTGCTGAATTCCATGGGGGTTTACGCCGCATAGAAAAGGAAAAACAGATCACATATTTTCGTGAAAATGCGGATGTGTTAGTTAGCACCGAAGTTGGCGGGGAAGGGCGGAACCTACAGTTTTGCAATGGCATGATTAATTATGACCTCCCTTGGAATCCGATGGCCATTGAACAACGGATTGGCAGAATTCATAGGATCGGTCAAGAAAAAGATGTGTTTGTGTATAATCTGGTCACGGAAGATACGATCGAATATTACATTCTCGATTTGCTTGACCGCAAAATTAATATGTTTGAGCTCGTTGTCGGTGAGGTCGATGCTATTCTTGGTGATATGGAAGAAAAAGATGACTTTTCTGAGCAGGTTATGAAAGCTTGGGTTGATGCGGAGAACAGTGAAGAAGTTGAAGCAGAGTTAGATGAAATCGGTGAGACGATGCTGGAAAACAAGGAGAAATTAATTAAACAGCGAAATTTGGATGATACATTATTTTAGGGGGGACTGGATCACATGCAATTACAACAATTTGTAACGGAAACAGTTGAAAATCTGGGCGGTATGGTTATGCCGGTCGAATATGCATTATGTGATGTACTGATCCCGGAAACGTATGCTCCTTATTTCCAAAGTAAAACAGAACTCAAGCTGGCTTTTGATTTTGAAGTCGCACAGGAAAATCCCGATGCTGAATTTGTCACGTTTGGAAGTTATATACTGGAACAATTGCTAACCCTTGTGAACGAAGAAGCCAAAACGGCTATGCGCTATGCCGTGCTGGATCGGTTGGAACTTGGCAATCCGGAAAAAAAGATTGCAGCGTTTTTAGAAAACGAGCAGGGGAGATTGACGATTGAAACGGAAAGAACCGTGTTCGGTGTCTGGGCTGTTTTTCAATATGTTATTGCCTTTGTAGCGGATGAAAAAACGGAAAAGGCTAATCAAGTCTGGATGAATCTGCTTACAAATGAAGTTGACGATGTAATGAAACAAGAACAAAACAGAATCATGTATGAGAAAAAGGAAACCCATACTTATCCAATCCCCGGTATGCTTGATATAAATCGTGCCCTCCAGAAAGCAACGACACATGTGAAGGAAGTAAGTGAACAACATCAACGTGACCAAACCGATGAACGGGAAATTGCTAAGGATATCGAGCGAATCAACAACTATTACGATGCACTTCTTGGTGAAAATGCGAAACGTGCGAATCGGAAGGGATTGAGTGAAGATAAGCAAAAGGAAATCTATGCCAAAGCAAAAACGATTAAACTGGAGCGCGACAAGCAACTGAAGGAAATTTATAATAAGGCAAATGGGGAACTGGAAATTAATCTTCATCATGCTATTCTATATTTTGTGCCCCTCTTGGAATATACCGTAAACAGCGAGTTTAAAGGAAATAAAAAGCAATGGACCATTTTTTATAATCCAATAACGAAAGGGTTTTTTTCGGGTGAATTGATTGAGAAAAATAAATAAAAAGTAGACCATAATTTAGGGCTACTTGAAGAAATACTTGCATGTTCACTTTTAACTTCGGAGAGCAGTGTAGTTGTAAAATTTCGCTGCTTCTCCAGGGACATGGTATTTTATATATTTACCTGGATCGGTTGTTTGACCGACTTTTTCCTTATCTGACATGTGAAAATTTCCAAGTTGCAAATTTTCCATCATGTAATTTATCTTTAAATTATCCGGGTGACCATTCGGATGTAATGCTTTTAGTTTAAGTAATGTCTTCGCTTTTTCTTCGTATTGAAAATAACATCCAACTATTAGTGAATTGGTGTGCAAATAAGGACTGAGCTGTTTCATTGGCAATGTACGGTGGAATAATGAATATTCGTTAAAGGAATAGCTATCGATTAAGTAATCAATTGAACCATGTTTAAATGGTAAATTCAAACCACTGTTTAAGACATACAATACGTGTAAGTCTGGTTGGGTTTGATCAATTTTTGTTTTTAACATTTTCAGCATTGAAAGGGTACTTCCAGTAAAAATATAGCGGGCCTCCGGATCTAAATCAGCCGCATATTTGTTTAAGAAGACATATGTTTCTACGTTCGTTTCCACTATAATTTTGTTTTTTAAAGGTTGTTTGAGAAGCTGTTCTTTAATATATAATCCGGCTTTTTCACTTATGCTGATAAAACTAGATTGAACAGTTTTTAGCATTTCAATGTCATAAATATAAAAAGGGTTGAAGGAATCCTTGTTTAAATGTTCTGTAATCACAATACCTTCCTGAATTTTCGCGGAGTAATCACAGACAGAACACGACAGATCGCCGGTTATTATTCGCTGGCCTTTTGTATTAACGTTTTGTAACTCCAATGCTTCCTGACAGGTAGGACAGTATAACAGCGAGATAAAATCAAAAGCCATTCCCGTCGTTTCCAACTCACCATATTGCTCATTATTAATTTCCGTAATTTTATTGGAAATGGCATTGATGGCTTGGTTTGTGTGTTCGACTTCCACGGTAAGTGATCTTTTCTTTTCTTCCAGCATTTGAATTAAAAAACCAACACCTTCTTTATTGGATAAAGAAGTGACCCTCTTAATGGCAAGTATGTTATTAATTTCCTGCAAGGTAAAATAGTAACTTTTTAATTCTGTAATCCACTTCATATCTTCCACACAAGTCGCATCAAATTCGTAATAATGATTCTTTTTCTTTGGTATAAGCAATCCTAATTCCATGTAATAACGGATCGTGTCAGTTTTGACATTGAATTTTTCCGCGAATTTTCCAATCAGCATAAGTAACCACCTTTCTCATTTTTATTATAAAGAAAGGGTGGAGTATACTCAATGGTTAAGGTAATCTTTCGTGAAATTAGGCCTTGCTATAATGTGGACTCCATTACTTAAAATATGTCTATATTGTGAAAAAAGGGGATAGTGAAGTTGGAAACGGTGACACTATGGGAAGAAAACGCAGCGTATAATAAAACATATCCACAGTTGGATACGAAGATAGATACAGATGTTGTCATTATTGGGGGAGGCTTTACAGGTATTTCGTCTAGCTATCACCTTCAGGAAAGAGGAGTTAACTCCGTTGTACTTGAGGAACATACAATAGGCTGGGGAGCAAGTGGAAGAAATGGTGGCATGTTAAATACCGGTTATAAGCTTTCGCCAGCTGAATTAATAAAAAAATTCGGTTTGGAAGAAGCAAAGAAATTGGATCAATATGCTTTAGATAGTAATGAAGCAGTAAGAGCTATTGCTGAAAAGCATCAAATCGATTGTGAAGTAAGGCAATGCGGTCATTTAGGTTTATCAAGAAAAGCTTCTAAAGCAAAAGATTTTGCGAAGTCTCAGGAATTGATTCAGAAGCATTTTAATCGTGAAGTTCATGTGCTGACAGGGAATGCTATTCAAGAGGAATTAAATTCAGATTACTTTAAATCGGCATATCTTGACCCATTAAGCTATCAATTCCACCCATTAAATTATGTGCGTGGTCTGGCGGAAGTGGCATATGAAAATGGGGCACGAATTTTCGAGAATTCAAAAGCACTTCATATTCAAAAAGAAGGTACGACTTTTATCGTTAAAACGGCAAAAGGGGAAGTTCATGCTAAAGAGCTCATCTATGCAACAGATGGTTATTCCGGAAAAATAACAAAAGAATTGCATAAAGGTATCTTTCCATTAGCCAGTTTCGTTATTGCTACACAGCCTTTAGACGAACGTTTTGTGAAAGAGCTTATTCCAAATAATCGTAATTTATATGACACAATAAATTTAACGAACTATTTTAGAAGAACACCTGATAACCGCATTATATTCGGAGGGTCAGGGATTGGATATCCGGCAAAGCCGAAATTTAAAGAAGAGTTAATCATGCTATTGACTTCAGCTTTTCCACAATTAAAAGGTACGAGAATAGATTATTTCTGGGGCGGTATCATCGGGGCTACAGTAGATAAATTTCCGGTTATTGGACGAACTTCCGATGGAGCCTATTATTCAGTTGGGTACACGGGTCACGGAGCTGCACAATCAACATTGCATGGTAAAATGCTTGCAAAATGCATCGTACAAGAAGATCGAATCAATACGGTATTTGAAGAAACTCCGTTACGTACGGTTCCGTTGTATCAACAGAAAAAACTACTTGTAACTGCAGCAAACCTATATTTTCGGATGATGGATAAATTAAGCTAGGTGAAACTTGTAAGTAATAGGTATGTATAGAAGACAGGCTTAGAAAGGGGTTTTAAAATGGCCATTGGTGAACTGCTTTTCACCGTGTTTTTTGGTGGTGTTATTGCACTTACTGGTATTATGACTAAGATTTTTATAGACAATGTATATAAACAATAAATTTCAGTGTGGAGGATTTTTTTATGATTTATACGGTTGGTGCGTTGGTATCTTTTGCAATATATATGTTAGTAGGCTTGATGGTTTCAAAAAAAGTTAAAAACTTGGAAGACTATTATGTATCAGGAAGGAATGCCCCAACATTATTAATAGTTGGGTCATTGGTCGCTTCCTATTTAAGTACCGTAGCTTTCATGGGTGACTCTGCCTTTTCATATGATGGTTATGGATTACCGATGCTCATTATGTCTATCTTTGTTTTGCCTGGTTATATTACAGGCGTTATGTTTTTCGGTAGGTATTTGCGCAGAAGTAAAGCATTAACATTGCCTGAGTATTTTGGGGACCGCTTTCAATCCAAAGGCATTAGGCAATTGGCGGCAGTTACTTTGATTATTGGGATTACCGCGTACTTGGTCGCAGTAACTCAGGGAGCTGGCTTATTATTATCAGAAATTACCGGAATGGATTATACCTTTGCACTCATTTTGATTACGGTTATTTTTACGGTCATTACCTTTTCTGCAGGGGCTAAAGGGGTATTAATTACGGATACGATTATGTTTTTCGTTTTTACTATCGCTACCTTTCTATCCATCCCTTATATTTTAAAAGCTGCAGGTGGTGTGCCCGAAGCGATTATTAATGCATCAAAGCTGTCTGAGAAACCCAATATTATGGCATGGCACGGGATCACAGGTGAAGGGGCATATATGGGTTCGTCCCTCGATATTTTGCTTTATGTTATTATTATTGGACTTGTTTGGGGATTTGTTATTGCCGTGAGTCCATGGCAAACGAGCCGTTATTTAATGGCAAAAAGTGAACATGTGGCACTACGTTCATCTGTGCTTTCTACTATCTTTTTGGCATTGATCTACTTATTTCTTCATATTACAATGCTTACGGTTAATGTTGTTAACCCGGGAATTGAGCCTTCAGAAAGAGTATTTATTTGGGCGGCAATGAATTTAATTCCGACATGGATAGGAGTTATTGCGGTTAGTGGTATTTTGGCAGCTGCATTGTCATCTAGTTCAACCTTTTTACAGTTAATCGGAAATAGTATTTCGAAAGATTTATTTCGAAGCACGTCCATGTCTGATGAAAAATTATTGAAAATAAGTAGATTTATGATGATATTGGTCGCTGCAGTCACCTTAGTTATTACACTTTGGCAGCCACCGGCTATTTTTTGGATTTCTGTATTTGCCGCTACTTTGTTTGCTGCATCATGGGGACCAGTTGCTTTTGCTAGTGTTTTATGGAAGAGAGTCACTAAAGTTGGGGCCTTTTGGAGTATCGTTGCTGGTACAGTAGGTGTTCTTGCGACAGAGTTATTAAAATTGGCTGGTATCTTAAATTTGCCGGTATACTTGAATTCTGCCGTGTTTGGAGGAATTTGTTCTCTTGCCGCTTTAATAATCGGATCTTTATTAACAAAACCAACAGAAGCTGAGTTGGCATATAGAGAAAAATTATTAGTCCTTCCCGAAGAAGAAAAGGATCCGGCAGAAATTCGTCGAACAAGAAAGTATCCAGCTCTATTAATTATTGCCGGGTTGTTCATGATTGTAGTCACTTTTGTTTTCTATTACATGCCTTTATATATGTAATGTGTAAGAGAAGTACTATTTCATCCAAGTGGTGGAATAGTACTTTTTTGCTTGCTCGAGGAGTCTTTCTTCACCTACATCACAAGCTCATTTTGATAGATCGGAAATCCAAGTGATCGAGCCAGTAAGCATTCATAATGAACTAGATTTTATCTGTGTTTCACACTACATATTACATTCGCAGGAAAGCTACTAACGATAAAAATAAAAGACACATATCCATTAGCCCTAGTACACACAATCACATTCATTTGTGAATAACATAATGTAAATTTCACGTAAACAAATGGAGGGTTGTGCATATGAAAATTCCAGCCCTATTGGCCGGGCCGATCATTCGTCGTGTCGAACCCGCTCGTGTTTATATTTGGATGGCTACAAGCTCCCCATTTCAAATAGGAGCGGATTTATATGAAATTAAACAGCACGAAACAAGTGAAATGGAATATAGGCAGATAAACACAATTACAAGAACAGAAACGGTGCAAACGGGCGAGTACATGTTCATTCATTTATTGAAAGTCATACCCGAATTAGGGATGTTCCCTACAGATATGTTAATTGGCTATAATCTTCTCTTTTCTACAAGGTCAGATCAATTTGACTTAGAGAGCCTCAACCTACTTTCTCCTGAAAATCCAAACAATATCACTTATGGCAATTTAAAATATCCGTCTTTTTTTATTCAAAGAAATAAACCGAGCCATCTTTTGTATGGATCATGCCGAAAACCGCATAGTCAAGGAAGCGATGTATTAGCATATGCTGACCAAACGTTGGAAGATACGTCATGTAATTTAAGTGAACGACCAAGTCATTTGTTTTTGATGGGCGACCAAATTTATGCGGATGACGTGTCGGACCCCCTTTTTTATGTGCTTTCTAATTGGGGAGAAATTTTGATGGGAAATGAAACTAAGCTGCTAAGTGGAGCCGATACTTCCTTAGTTAAGTCCGGTGCCAGAGATGGAAATGGTTATACGGAATTCTTGGCGGAAGTCGATAGAAGACTGAAAAATGAACCTTTTCCATCTGCGTTGAATCAAGTTCATGGCAGGCAATATATTATGGAAAACTTTTGTCAATTCACGTCACGAAATGCGGCAAATCATCTTATTAAATTTAGTGAATTTGCTACGATGTATTTGTTGACATTAAGTCCGGCCCTATGGGAAAGCATAGGTGGGGAGGACTCATCCTCAGCAATGAAGGTAAACACGGAAAAGCTATTTCCAACTTTTGAACAATTAATTGATAGGGAAGCTATTTATTTTAAGTACCCAGATGAGAAACCTTTTGAAAAAGAAAGGGCAAAAGAATTAAAAAAACATCGTAAAAGGTATGAGGAACAGTTGCAAGCGTTGCAGCTATTTTTAAAAGCATTGCCTCAAATGAGGAGGGTGCTTGCCAATACGCCAACATACATGATATATGATGATCACGATATCACAGATGATTGGAATATTTCGGCCGAATGGAAGGAGCGTGTTCATCGTGAACCTTTGGGCAAGCATGTCGTTGGGAATGGTTTAGCAGCTTATTGGCTTTTTCAAGGCTGGGGAAATGACCCAGATTCTTTTGATCATACTTTCATATATACGATGACGGACTATTTTAAAACCGGTTTTCAGAAAGGACCAATGTATGAAAAGTGGCTAGAGCAATTATGGGATTTCGAATATTGGTGTTTTGCAGCACCTACAAATCCTATAAGTCTATTTTTAGACACTCGAACGATGCGAGAATATGATATCTCTCCGCAACCGGTTCGAATTGGTCGCAAAATGGAAGAAGGTACAAAAGCGGCAGAGTTAATTAGTTTGGAAGGCTGGGAAAAGACGGAGGAGGTTTTAAAGAAAGGTAATTGGAATCATGGGGATGCGTTGATAATTATTTCACCAACTCCGTTATATGGCCTCGGTATTATTGAATCGTTTCTTTATAAGTATATTTATCCGTTCCGTATTCTCGGCATTCCGGTTCGGTATGAACTTGACTTTGAAGCATGGAAATACAATGGAAAAGGATTTAATCAATTTATTCAACAAATTGCTAACTGGCGTCCACGGGCTTGTTTTATTTTATCCGGAGATGTCCATTATGCAAATGCCGTTCAATCCCGGATAGCGTTTAGCGCTGGGCAGGAATTGGTTGTCAATCAATTCACGAGTAGCCCGGTTCATAATATGAGTTTTACCGGTATATGGGGGTTTCTGCTAAAAACAATCATATGGTTCAAGTCATTCAAGCGAAAAAAACGTACACTTTATCGTTGTTGTGATGAGGAAAATAATTTACACATGGAAAGGAAGCTTTCAACACATGATCCATCCCATCAATGGCGTGAAAAAATACAATACCTTAGCTCGGAGCATGGGGGTATTATTGAAACAAACAACAATATTGGACTACTGACGATTAATGAAGCATCTGTCCATAATAGACTATTAGTTGACGACGGTCGAAATGAAGTTAGAAGCGACAGTTGGAGTATCGACTGGGATATTGCTCAAAGCCCAGGCTGGACTGATAGTAGAAATAAATTAGTAGAATATGAAACGATATATTTAGATAAAGAGGAAGAGAAAGTTAAGAGGGGGATGTAGTCCCCTCTTAAATAAGTAATATATATCACAGTGAGTAAAGTTATACGTAGCTATTTCACTGTTTGTCGATCCCTGCATAATTGGTATATGTCTTGCCACGGCTGTAGCTTTTCAAAAGTGCTGCTTGCAGTAAATACATCGATGTCTGCTTGCTTTCTTCCTATAATTTGCATACCGACAGGATATTGATTATCGGCTAGACCGGCAGGAATGGAAGCAGCTGGGTGTCCGGTAAAGTTTGTAAAGTAAGTCATGCACCAGCCGATTAAAGGATCAACATCAATCCCGTTGATTTGCGTTGGCCCCTTCGTTTCGCCATCCGTAGCATTTTCTACAGGTAAACATGCTAATGTCGGTGTAATAATCAGATCATAATCTTGAAAAACATTTTCCATAGCATCATAAATTTCCGTGCGAATAATTTGGTCTCTAATATGATCTGTTGTTTTCATTTCGTAGGCATGCTCTAGCCAGTAAATAAACTCGCCAGGTAAATCATGACGGAAATCTTTCAGAAGATCGAGGCCTTGTTGTTTAAAACCCTCAAAAGCTCCAACGCTTGCAGCCATTATCATACGTGACCAAAGATCACTTAATTCTTTCTGATCTCGGTTAATTCCGAAGGTCACTTCTTCTACATGTGCGCCCGCTTCCTTGAAAACTTGGACGGCTTTTCCGACAACACTTTTTACTTTTGGATCGACCGGATAAACATCAAAGTCGGGGCTGTAAGCAATTTTCCAACCTTTCATCGGGCGGTTCAGAGCACTCAAATAATCCACACTATCCTGTAAACTCATTGGATCACTAGGATGATACCCGCTTAGCGTGGTCATCCCGATAGCTGCATCTTCAACGGTTCTAGTAAGGGTACCTTCATATAAAAATGGGTTTAGTCCTCCAAAGGCATTGGGACGCATAACTAAAGGAACTCGTCCATAACTTGGTTGGTAACCGAACACACCACTCCAAGAAGCTGGAATACGAATGGATCCCCCACCATCGGTTCCTTCCGCAATGGGAATTAATCCGTCTGCGACAGCTGCCGCACTTCCACCTGAAGAACCCCCGCTATTTTTAGATAAATCAAAAGGATTCTTCGTTGGTCCAAATAATGGATTGTCACAAGCACCACGAAATCCCATAATGGGGCTGTTTGTTTTTCCCACAATAATTGCACCGGCCTGTTCCACTCTTTCCGCATACATACAATAAAAGTCGGCAATGTTATCCTTTAATGCAGGTATTCCACCAAAAGTGGATGGCCATCCCGGTTTGAAGTCAAATAGATCTTTAATAGCAGTGGGAATACCGTGAAGTAAACCAAGATCTTCTCCGTTCATCACTTTTTGTTCGGCTAATAAAGCACTTTCCCTTGCTTCATCTAGGCCTAAATAAACAAATGCATTTGTCTCGTCGTTTCTGCTTTCAATCTGTTTAATCGTGAAATCCATTAATTCCACTGGAGAAATTTCTTTGTTGGCAATTAGTTGGGACAGTTCTTTGACAGTGCGATAAGCTAGTGTTTCATTTGTCATATAAATCCCCTTTCCAACGATTTTATAACATTGTAACAGAATTTTTAGAATAATGGTACATATTTCTGTGGAAGTTGGTATTAATTGATTATGTTTTAGTGACTATTATTTAATTTAGTGGACAAAAAGTTGTATTAGGAATTCGAATGATGGATATATATCGCCATCCATCTATAATAAGAAAACTTACAATTGAATAAGTTTTATCAATGCGTTACCTTAATAGTAAAGGAGACGATTTTATGGGGATTAACATAGAGCGAGTAAAAGAAAAACATAAGGCGCTGGCTGATATCGGAGCACTTCCAGACGGAGGGGTATCCAGGCTTGCTTTAACAAAAGAAGATGCAGAGGGACGTCATCTACTAAAAAAGTGGATTACTGATATCGGCGCCGATTTTCGTATGGATGATTTGGGTAATATGTACGGTTGGATTCCAGGCACGAAACGAAGGGAGAAGCCGGTCGTCGTCGGTTCTCACTTAGACTCTGTACCATCGGGTGGCACGTTTGATGGGGTGATTGGCGTGTTGGCGGGTCTGGAGATTATGACCCGATTAAAGGAAGAAGGAATTGAGTCGAAGATTCCCTTTGCGTTGGCGAACTTTACAAACGAAGAAGGAGCGCGTTTTCCAATATCAATGATTGGCAGTGGCGTATTAAGTGGAAAGTATACGAAAGAAAAAATGGAAAGCCTGACTGATAAAGATGGTATTTCAATGGGGGAGGAATTACAACGTTTTGGGTTAGCGGGAGAAGCGTCCAATCGCTTAACAGATGTGGAAGCTTTTGCGGAAATTCATATTGAACAAGGTCCTATATTGGAAAAAGAAGAAAAAACGATTGGAATAGTCAATGGTATCCAAGGGTTGTCGTGGTACGAAGTGCAAGTGGTAGGTGAGTCCGACCATGCGGGTCCGACACCGATGAAAATAAGAAAAGATCCGCTGATAGCGGCAACGAAAGTCATTCAGTCATTACACCAGTGGGTTTGTTCTTTAAATGATGAAACGACGATTACGTTCGGCTCATTATCTGTGAAGCCAGATGTAGTGAATGTAATTTCAGGGAAATTGACATTCACCATTGATATTCGCCATCCAGACGGAGAAATATTGGAAAGTCGGGAAAAGGAAATGCACGAACGGTTAAAAGCTGCCATGGAAACAGAACCTATTGATTCGTGGGAGATCAATCCGTTATCGAAAATGCTCCCTGTCGAGTTTCACCAACCTTTTTTACAGCAAATTGAACAAATTTGTAAAAGCAACGGATACACTTATCGACATATCGTAAGCGGGGCGGGACATGATGCAATGTATATGAATCGACTTGCTCCTACATTTATGCTGTTTGTGCCGAGTGTTGGCGGGAAGAGTCATCACCCTGCAGAAAAATCACATTGGGAGGATATTGAGGCAAGTATAAACGTTTTATATGATTGGGTGAAACAACAGATCGGTTAGATTAAAGGGGTTTTATGTTCCATTTACTCCACAATCAGGCCAAATGCAAGCAAATTTATAAGTATCGGGGTCCTTGAAAAAATCGAAACAGCATATATACGTTATTTTCGTATGAAGTGGTAAACTATATATGTACACTTTTTTTAATGGATCCAGTGTATAAACAGACCACAAGTCTAACATAAAATGCTTCATCGATAGGGTGAGTAAATTGAGAATGATTGATTTAATAGAAAAGAAACGAAATGGCTTTGAACTGAATAAAGCAGAAATCGAATTTATTATTATGGGATATACGGAAGAAAAAATTCCGGATTATCAGATGGCTGCTTTCGCAATGGCTATATTTTTCCAAGACATGACACAAGCTGAAAAAGTCTATTTAACCGAAGCAATGGTCGATTCTGGTGATACGATTGATTTATCGAAAATTAAAGGGATTAAAATTGATAAACATAGTACTGGCGGTGTTGGTGATACGACAACGCTAGTGCTGGCTCCCCTTGTAGCCTCGTTGGATATCCCGGTAGCAAAAATGTCGGGCAGAGGATTGGGGCATACTGGCGGAACATTAGACAAGCTGGAATCCATTCCCGGTTTTAACGTTGAAATATCTAATGAAGCATTTATAAATTTAGTGAATAAAAATAAAGTTGCTGTTATAGGCCAAACGGGAAATTTAACACCTGCCGATAAAAAAATATATGCGTTAAGAGATGTAACAGCTACCATTGATTCCATTCCGCTAATTGCTAGTTCGATCATGAGTAAAAAGATTGCAGCTGGAGCTGATAGGATCGTGTTGGATGTAAAAACTGGTAACGGTGCTTTTATGAAAGATTTAGGTCAAGCGAAAAAGTTAGCAAAAGCGATGGTCAGTATAGGAAATGGCGTTGGACGTAAAACAACTGCTATTATATCTGATATGAATCAGCCACTCGGTTGTGCAATTGGAAACGCGTTGGAAGTTAAAGAGGCAATTGATACGCTGAAAGGCGGGGGGCCAAATGATCTGCGTGAATTATGCCTCACATTGGGCAGTTATATGATCGTGCACTCAGGCAAAACAACCAATCTGGATGAAGCACGTAAATTGCTTGAAACGAACTTGGCAAATGGCAAAGCATTCGATACGTTTAAAACATTTTTGTCTGCCCAAGGGGGGGATGTATCCGTTGTAGATGACCCGACCAAATTGCCAACAGCGGCATTTATTATCGATTTACCATCTGAAACAGATGGATATGTGTCCGAAATAATTGCTGACAACATAGGTGTTTCTGCGATGATGCTAGGGGCTGGAAGAATTACGAAAGAATCCGAAATTGATTTGGCTGTAGGAATTGTGTTGCATAAGAAGATTGGTGATTATGTTAAACGTGGAGAACCAATTGTTACGATTCACAGTAACACGGAACAAATCTCTGAAATAAAGTCCCGGATTTATAATGCATATAAAATTGTAGATGAAAAGGTAAGTGCGCCAACGTTAATATACGATGTGTTTGAATAGCCTGCAATTATGCTTTACAAAGCAGGCTATTTGCAATTTCCCTTTATCGATTATAGCTGTCGATGCAGCGTTTATGTGCCGGTGTTCGGGAAAATGAATGTAGAAACAATTGCTTAGCACCAACGTCGGAAAGTATGTACACAGCTAAGCATTATCTGTGACATGAGAGGGCATCCCCTTCTATTATGGCGGATCTAAACAAACTAACTGGTGGTGGAAATCCCGTTATCATCAAACCGAACAGCTTCAGCATGACGGGCATCTATTGCTTTTCACATTAATTTTGCAATTTTTCTATTTCTCTGTGACTGAGGCCTGTCACTTTGGATATGTCGTCTATCGCAAAGCCTTCTTTTAACATAGAGGCAGCAACTTCCTTTTTACCAATTTCTTTCCCCTTTTCTTCATACGAAATCGGCAGTTCCATAATTTTTTCCATATCGGGTGATTTGCTAACCTTTTCCATCACAGTAGCCTCCTCCTTTTCATTTAATGAAAGATATCTTTCGAAAAAGCCATTAATAAATCGCATTTTGGCTTGGTTAAGTTCCATCCTGGACATCATACGGAGGAATTCAAATTTGACTTGTGCTTTTTCCTTTTCCGTGTAGCCCATCTTGCTCAATAAAGCAGCTGCCACGGGATTATTTGACTTGATGAAATCACGCCAGTTTTTTTGTCTTAACTGGAGGGTCAAAAAGTTGAATCTCAATACGTGGAAGAAGGGAAACGTCATATTGAATGTGTTCGATTTATCGCGCTTGTCGTCATAGCTAAAAACAGCGATCGGAACAATGGGTTTGCGATATTTGTTGTATAGCATACTGAAATAGTGATACATCCGTTCATGAAAGTCGGGTTGTATATAGCTTTGGGGTTCGATGTGAATGATCAGAAGTGTATTTTGATCTTTCAATTTTGTTTCCATTACAATGTCAAGGCGTCTAGTATTCCCTTCATGCAAATCCGTAAAAACCTCTTCCGATATCGGCGTCAGATGTTGGAAATCAACATGCTTATAAACCATTTTAACACACCCTTTTAGTGGCATGAAGTCAAAACAAGGCGTGTCATCTATAGATAGTATACTACAAAGCCTAACAGGGAACGAGAGTTCTATACCAATTCATGATTTAATTGTCCTTGAACGTTTGCGTTTCTTGTTATTGTAAGACAATGAATGGTATAGTAATTAGCGCTATTATGGTCAAGAACTTACGTATCTATTTCATGTTCAATTGAACAGCAACTACATTCAAAGCATAGTACGATTTTATACTCCAAAATCATTACCATTTTGAATGCTTGGAAAGATCCTGAACACTTCGTTATCAATAAGTAGTTCAAACAAGCAGAAATTAATTTAAGTGCTATTAGCCGGGAAAGTAAATTACTTTAAGGAAATGGAGAAGACGGTGAAGCATAGTCCTCTCTATTTCCATCTTTGTTTTAAGTTAAGTTAAAATTGTATTTCCCGGCAGTTATATAGGTCATATCGTCACCTGCCATAGATCACTCTCAATCATCATATTCACTTTAAAAAATTAACGGGGAGGACGATTTTGCTTATATTTGTTATCGTTCTTCATGTCATTTAATTCTTCTTTGCTTTTGTTTTTTGTTTTCGTCTTATTTTTGTCTTTAGCCATGTCATACCCTCCTTCACGTATATTTTGTCGCATTGTATGAAAAATTATGAAGTTCTATTAATAAAGATATTTATTTTCTAGATTTATCTTATTTCCATATTAATGTTAGAGCTCTCATTTTAATTGGATAGATCGGCAAGGCTGTCGCTAAAAGTGCTGGCATCTTTTTTGCCTATTATGTTTACGATATTGGAAACTGTACAAAAAATGGTATCCTTATATATAGAAGTTTTAATTACGGATTATTTTTTTAAAAGTGAAGCTTGCATTTCTAATTAATCTCTTGAGAGAAAGAAGAACGAAGAAACGGAAATTTTATGGAAAGGGGCTGTTCAAATGTCAACGAAGCAAGATCACAGCTGTGCGCACGACACGCACAGGGGTTGTGTTTCCATAGTACCCATCTTTAATCATTTGGAGTCGGAACAGATGGACGAAATTATGAACGAGGTGCAGCATGTTTCATTGAAAAAAAGAGAAGTTCTATATCATGCCGGAGACGAGTCAGATGCATTATATATTATTCATCGCGGGAAAATTAAAATTTATCGATTAACAGAAGAAGGAAAAGAACAGGTCATTCGAGTGTTACAGCCGGGTGATTTTACGGGAGAATTAGCTTTGTTTCAACACTCCCTTCACGAAGCATTTGCAGAAGCGATGGACGATACGGAAATATGCATGATTCAGCGGAAAGATCTGCAAGGATTACTATCGAAATATCCGACCATTTCTTTGAAGATTTTAACAGAGTTTGCGAACAGACTGGACACTGCTGAAAAACAGTCTACACG
Source organism: Virgibacillus sp. W0181 (assembly GCF_051846915.1). Lineage (NCBI taxonomy): Bacteria > Bacillati > Bacillota > Bacilli > Caryophanales > Bacillaceae > Virgibacillus > Virgibacillus sp. W0181. Next base: position 38,123 of record NZ_JBPYCR010000012.1, on the reverse strand, counting down.
TTTTGCTGCTGAAAAAACTGAGACGAGAATCGCTTTGTTTTTGGCGGAATGTTTAGAGCGCATAAATACAGATAGCGGTGAAATCGAATTGCCGATGAGCAAGAAAGATTTAGCATCCTATTTAGGCACCACTCCAGAGACTCTAAGTCGCCGGCTAAGCCAATTTGAAGCGGAAGGGTATATTAAGCAAAAAGGACAAAGAAAAATAATTATTAATGATTTGGAAGGATTGTTATTAGTATAGTTGCTGTTTTTTGAAACTCATGATAACACCAAGGTTTTTCTAGCAGTTGTTGTTCCTCTATTTATCTGATCGTGGTAAGCTAGAAGCTTCCCGAGCGTTCATTGCCTTTTTTCGATTTAAGTTACACGCTGTTTGCTTTCTTTCAATAAAACGCTAATTCAAACTTCTGTATTTTATCGGAATTAGATGTGTACCTGTTCGGGTTATTGAGAGTGAATCGTCTATTATTAGTTCCTCCGGCATGGTAACAACCTCTTATATAAGAGTCATTTCGAGCACAAGACTATTTATTAATAATCAGCATAGACATATAACAGCTTAACAGGCTTTTTAGAATTATTAAACCAGGTATGCGGAATGGAAGAATCGATATGAAAACTGTTTCCTGCCTCAAGCAATGTTTCTTCATCTTGGATCACTAGAGTAAGTGTACCATCCATTACGTAAACGAATTCTTGCCCACTATGGCTTGAGGGCATTTCTTTTTCTTCATTATGCAGTAAAATAACAAGCATTGGTTCGAATAACGGAGTATTCATATTGCCTGTTAAGCTTTGATAGATAAAATATGAATCCTTAAAATTCAAGTCATTACCTTTATTTTTGTATACATCGGACTTTGCGGTATGATTGTTAAAAAAGTAACTACGACTTACATCAAATGCTTCAGCAATCCGTGAAAGTGATTGTAATGTTATAGAAGATTTACCTCTTTCTACTTGAGATAAAAAGCTAATAGATAGGTCGGCGCGTTTTGCTACTTCTTTTAATGTTAATTGTCGTTTTAATCTTAGTTTTTTTATGACTTCTCCAATATTATCTTTCATTTCTTCCTCCTAATAAAATGACAGTTCCTTTTATAATAAATTTCAGCCTGCATATACATTAAATGCTTTAAGATTAATCATTGAAACCATTTATGACTTCTACATAATAAAAATATCTAATTTCATTTATTGTACACCATTACAATTATTTGTAATAGTTAAAATTGAAGTGTCATCAAAAAAATTATATTGACTTTGTAATTATTGTTATGTAAAATTATTCAAAGCGTTGTATTTTTTCAATTTTTAAACTGTTGGATTCATCTATATTTAATAAACTCACTAACAGTGCTCACCAATTTCTATCTGTATAGTATTAACTTAACAATTGAAAGCGATTCCACTTTGATTTTAACTGCAATAATTGATTGAAGTAGTTTATAAAGACAATTGAGAGTGTATAGTCCCGATATTAAATGTTTAATGTAAGGAGTTACAAAAATAAAAGGAGAGTGAAGAAAGTTATGAGAAAAATAATTGTTGTACTGTCTGCAATTTTTTTATTGCTGTTCATTAGCGCCTGTGGTGAAAACTCTAGTACGGAAAGCACTAATAATAGTACTGGCACGGAAACAGGTAATGATAACAGTGAAGGAACGGAGTCAAATGAGACAGTAGAACTTAGACTCGGTCATGCGGTACAAGGAGAAAACCATCCATATCACATGGCTGCCCGACATTATGCGGACTTAGTAGAAGAAAAGTCAAATGGAGAAATAAGTATTGAAATATTTCCAGGAGGACAACTGGGTGGAGAGCTGGACATGCTGGAAATGGTTCAAAACGGCACATTGGATGCTGCTTTAATATCTGCATCTATCTTTAGTGGGTCAACCCCTGTTATGGATGGATTAACCATTCCTTTTTTATTTGATAATTATACGACGTTTAATGAAGCTTTAAAAACGGATGTTGCTCAACAAATGCTTGATAGTTTGGAAGAATTACAGTTGAAGGGCTTAGGTTTTAATAATGCCGGTATGCGCCATGTTGGTAGTAACGTAGCACCGGTGGAAGATCCCGAAGATTTTTCCGATTTAAAAATCCGAGTCATGGAAAGTCCGTTAATGCTGGATATTTTTGAAACGTTAGGAGCAAATCCGACACCAATGGCTTACGGTGAGCTATATAGTGCATTGCAAACAGGAGTAATTGATGCACATGAAACGAATTTGATTTCTTTTACGGATGAAAACTTCCATGAAGTAACAGAGTATATTTCACTGTTAAGTATATATCCGACGCCAAATATAAATATTATGAATCTGTCATCATACAATGAGATGTCGGATGAACATAAAGAAGTGCTTACTGAGGCTGGACACGAAACTTCTACATGGATTGTTGAACAAATGGAGGAAATAGACAAGGAAGCGTTGGAAGAATTAAAAGATCTGGATAAAAACATAAATGAAATTGATGATATGCAAGTGTTTATTGATAAGGTTCAACCAATCTATGATGAATATGGTGATAAGCATCCACTTATAAAAGAATTTATTACGACTGTAGAGGACATTAAGAATTAATAGAATGTTGCTAAATAGGATAAGGTGCTTTCTTATCCTATTTAGTTTTTAACAAGTAGGGAGGTTGCGTGTTGATTCTTAGTAAATTAAGTAATTACATATATGCCGTTTCCAGATATATGCTTATCTTTCTAGTTGGATCAATGTCATTGGTCATTATCGCGCAGGTTTTTTGTCGTACATTTTTAGGATTCTCCATTTTTTGGAGTGAGGAATATGCTCGTTATTGTTTGATTTGGACTACTTTTATCGGAGCGAGTATGGCCATGAAAAATGGGGAGCTCGCTATGTTTGATTTGTTTTTGGCAAAAACAAAGAAAGAATGGCAGGATTATTATCGATTGATCTTAAACTTTCTCGTGCTAATTTTTGTTGTTGTGTCTATTTATTTTGGATTCAAACAAGTGTTTAGTCCAACAGCACTTATGCAAGTTTCCCCTGCACTTCGTATACCTATGTGGTTTGTAAATCTTTCTGTTCCTACAGGTTTCATTATCATGTTTATCTATATTGTAAATACCATCATGGAAACATTGTTGGCAAAAAACAAGGGGGAATAACGATGTCCATTGCCCTTATCTTTATGGTTCTTTTACTTGCAGGTGTCCCTGTTGCTTTTGTTTTAGGATTGACGAGTGTATTTTATTTATTGGTAAGTGGTAATTATGATTTCTTTTTAACCATTCCTCAACGAATGATATCTGCACCTAATAATTTTAGTTTATTGGCGATTCCGTTATTTGTTCTCGCTGGTGAAATTATGAATAGTGGTGGGATTACAAAAAGACTTGCTGACTTTTCTCGCGCGCTCGTTGCTCATCTAAGAGGTGGGCTGGCCTATGTAAATATATTGGTAAGTGCTTTTTTATCAGCAATTGTTGGTTCGGCTAATGCGGTTGCCGCTATTCAAAGTACTTTCATGGTTCCAGAGATGAAAAAAGATAATTATGATGAGGATTATTCTGCAGCTGTTACAGCAGGTGGTTCTATTATGGGCCCTATTATTCCACCGAGTTTAATTTTTATTTTATATGGTGTAGCGGCTAGTACATCGATAGGGGCTTTATTTTTAGCAGGTATTATCCCAGGTATTATGCTGACGCTTGGATTTTTTGCATTAGCTTTTATTTATGCGAAGAAAAAAGGATTCCCGGTAAAAGAAAGAGCAAGCATGCAGACAGTTTTTAAAAGTTTTCTAATGGCGCTACCTGCACTGCTCGTTCCATTTTTAATCATAGGGGGTATTTTTTCTGGCCAATTTACTCCTACTGAGGCTGGTGCAATTGGGAGTGTTATTGCATTCATTGTAGGAATGTATGTTTACAAAGAGTTAAAGATTTCAAACATGCCAAATGTATTGATTCGAACAGGTGTAATCAGTGCCTCGGTTTTAATTATTAATTCCACTGCTAGCGTGTTTAGTTGGACAATTACAATGGAAGGAATCCCACAAATGATTGCTGAAGGGCTGACTTCCATTTCGGAAAAACCGTGGGTAATTCTTTTAATTATTAATATACTTTTACTTATAGTAGGAATGTTTTTGGAACCTTTATCAGCAATTATTATTTTAGTGCCGATTTTACTGCCGGTTGTTGAAGTATTAGGGATTGACCCTATTCATTTTGGTGTCGTGGTATCACTCAATTTAACAATAGGCTTGATTACGCCTCCAGTTGGTTTGGTTTTGTTCGTAGTGTCAGGAATTACAAAGGTATCTTTTGTTCGATTAAGTAAAGCAATTATCCCTTTTGCATTAGTGGCTATTGTCGTATTGCTTATTATTACTTATATTCCAGCCATTGTAACGTTCATACCAGAGTTTTTTCTTTCATAGGTAATTAGGGACAATTTTTTATATAGTTAATAAACTAAGAGTAGGAATTTAAGTACTAACTATTTGTGTTTTTTCGACTGATGTATACTGTAGCAGCAAGGAGGATGACTATTGAACAAACAACTAGCTAAAAAGTCCATTACGGAGCTTGCGTCGTTAATCCAAAGTAAAGAAGTTTCTCCGGTTGAAATTACAACTGCCGTCATAGATGAAATTGAAGGTAAAAATGATTTAATTAATGCTTACATACGAGTCGATAGTAATGAAGCGATGTCGTGTGCAAAGCAGGCCGAAGCGGATATTGTTAAAGGGAAATATATCGGCCCATTACATGGTATTCCAATGGCACTGAAGGATATTTTTTACTTTAAAGGTAAAAAGATGACAGTAGGTTCACGCATTCATAAGGACTTTACGCCAACGTATGATGCAACCGTTGTAAAAAAGTTGAAACAACAGGGAGTTATTTTTACGGGGTCGCTTAATATGCATGAGTATGCGTATGGAGTTACGACGACAAATCCACATTATGGAACTTGCCGTAATCCTTGGGACATGAACAAAATTCCCGGTGGATCGAGCGGAGGTTCTGCTGCTGCCGTTAGTGCCAATATGACAATTGCTTCTCTCGGTACTGAAACAGGTGGTTCTCTTCGTGCTCCGGCAGCTTTTTGTGGTGTTGTATCACTAAAACCAACGTATGGGAGTGTTAGTAAATATGGTTGTTTTCCTTTGGCCAGAACGTTGGATCATATTGGACCAATAACAAAAACGGTTGATGACGCGGCGCTATTATTTAACCGTATAGCCGGCTATGATCCATCCGATCCCGATTCGATTCATACAGCCTCTGTAGAATATGCGAAACATGAAATTAGTAATATGAAGGATTTAGTAATAGGAATAGACGAAGAACAGTTTTTTACAGGTGTAGACAATGAAATAGCTGAAAAAGTTAAAAAAGTTATTCGGTTTATGTCGTCTGTGGGGGCAAAAACGGAATTAGTACATCTGGATACGTTCGCTGAAACTGCGGAAACCTATGCTAAAACAGTCGCTGCAGAAGCAAGTGTTGTACATGAGAAAAACTTGCGTGCTCATGCTGGCGATTTTGGTAGTGATGTGCGGGAACGATTGGAGCGTGGAAAGGAAATCCCGGCGGTCGATTATATAAAAGCGCAACAGAAAAGGGAAGAGATACGTCAAGAGTTCAAGCGGATTTTTGAAAAAGTAGATGTTCTTATTGCCCCATCCGTACCATTTACAGCACCTGCAGTTGGTGATGATGACGTATGGGTGAATAATAGTAAGGTAAGCATTTATGATTTAGGAAGTCGGTTAATAAGACCTGCAACACTGATAGGAATACCGGCGATATCTGTTCCGTGCGGGTTTAGTAAAGGGATGCCAGTAGGAGTACAAGTGATGGGAGCACCTTTTCAGGAAGAACTTGTCTTGCAAGTTGCCAAAGTGATTGAGTCAATGGAGTAATTATGGAACAAATGCACTCCTCATGTATTTTTTTATAAGGTCAGAAAGTATAAAAATTTCGCGCATAGCTGTCTAGCTTAAGCGCCCAGCCCCTCGAGGTCTTAAGCAATAATTCTTCGTGACAAAAACCGTCACTACGAATTCTTGCTTAAGCTTGTCGGGGCTGAACAGGGCGCTTGCGCTTTTCTTAATAAAACACAGATGACAATATACATGCTAAGAGAAAATAAATATAGACCCGAGGAGTCGAGTTTCCAAGGGTCTACAAAATAATTCATATTAAGAACGTTTGGATGCAATGAATTCATCAATGAATATGGATATGTTTTCTAATGCCTCTTCAATAATCTTTTCACCTAATTCATAGCTTCCTTTTGTAGGATCCCCCAAATTGCCGTTTTTAGTTAGTTCATTGAATTGGTGTACTAATGTCACGTAGTTATCTTCGGCATATTTAACGGTAAATGAGTCATACATGTCTGCCTTTTCGATTCGATCTTTTCTTACGATTTCTGGAACCATGTATAAGCACTCGGAAACTTCCCGTTCACAAGCATGACCAAAGTATTCAGAATGAATCTCTTCTTTAATAGTATTTTTCGCAGCACGTACAAATAAGGTGTGACCAATTTCAACGTCGTATTTACGTGCTATGTTTTCTGCAGCTACAGCCATTGGTGCATTATTCCCGCCATGTCCGTTAACGAAAAGAAACTTCTTAATACCATGTTTATTTAAACTAGAAACTATGTCTTCTAATAAGTTAATTAAAGTTTCAGGTCTAAGGGTGATTGTGCCTGGAAAGTCCATATGATGCGGAGAAATCCCATAATTAATTGTTGGTGTAACAATCACTTTAGGAAAACATTTCTCGGCTAAACGTGCTGAAAATGCTTCTGCGCGATATGAATCACAGCCTTCAGCTATCAAATGACCATGTTGTTCTTGTGCGCCTATTGGAATTAGTGCAACCTCTGCTGTTTTTAATGCTTCCTTTACTTCCGGCCAAGTCATTTTTGGCAAAATAAATGCGTTCATTTTCCAGTCCTCCAATAATGTATTATGTAATTAGGTCTTAGATTGGTATTCTTTCAATCTATATAAAAAAATTGCAAACATTTAACTTATAAGAATTATATAATTATTCATAATGTAAGTCAAGAATCAAATTAATTTACCCTTTGGTCATAAAAAGTAGATGTTAGCTTCCGAAGTTAAGTAATGGCTTAGAGGAATAAGAGTTATGTTGAGACCTAAATGATGTTAAAATAAAAGTTTGAATTAGGCATTTCTTCAGGGAATGCTCTTTTTTTGGCTTGATATTAGGTCCGGATTAAAGGAATCATGATAGTTTCGTGGCACCCTTATACATTCTTGTTGGTAGTTTTTTAATACTTGCTTCATAACTTAGGTGATCTTTAATCTCTTTAGGCTTGGATAATAAAATAAACACCCAAACGCTAGATATTTGCTTCCAATACAAAAACTGAACTGCGAAGGAAGAGGCGTACACTTTCCCACTTACACAGTTCAGTTTACACTCCCGTAAAAGAAGTAATGCGGAGGTTTTGAAAACGATATAAAATTAGGTTTAAATTTAATAACGTAACGATGAACTATAATCTTCATTTACAGTTTGTAACCTGTTCGACTTTTAAATCGCTTCAGTATAACATGGCTATCTACCCTGGTTATGCCTTTAACAGAATATAATTCATTGTTAATAAATATTTCTAGCATTTTAAAATTTTCAACAAGTACATGCGTATGCAACGTACTTGGCCCAGTCATTTGATAAATACTTGCCACACTTGGATTATCAGCCAAGTTTTGGGCAACTTCCTGTAACCGGTTCGGTTCCACATCAATATCAAAGAAGGCGGAAACGCGTTTTCCGATTTTCTCTGAGTTAATAACAACACTGAACTTTTCGATGATACCCTTACTTTTTAAGCTTTCGATCCTATCCTTGACTGCAACACGAGATAAATTCACTTTTTCAGCTAGCTCTACGTAAGAAATGCGTCCATCCTTAATAAGTTCTTCTAATAATTGCTTGTCGATGTTATCATACTTCATCCAATCAGACTCCTACTAATTTATTGATACAACTATTCTTAATTATTTTAACTTTAGCATAATATGTGTGTTCAAACAAAAATTTACAGTTATTTTATTATAATGGTTATTTACCCAAAAAGAAACCGTGATCTTTATATGGTTTCATAAAGAAAGAAAAAAATAAAAAAATAGACTTATATGATAAAAATATATTGACATTAATTTATTTATTTAGTAATATCAAATCTAACCCAATACAATAAAAATTAAGAAAATTGGGTAAGGGGGAATAATTACATACTCTAGAAGGTTTTCACAGTAACATTTTAATGACGAAAAGGAGATGGGTACAGTTGGGTATGATGTATTTTTCGGTTCCCGAATATAAAGAGAGATTAGCAAATACAAAAAAAAGCATGGAAGAGAAAGGCATAGATGTTCTTCTAATCACAAATCCCGGAAATATGTGTTATTTAACAGGGTATGACGCTTGGTCATTTTATGTTCATCAAATGCTGATTGTAGCTTTGGATGAAGAGGAGCCAATCTGGGTTGGTCGTGGAATAGATAGAACGGCAGCACAATTTACGACATGGTTAAAAGAAGAAAATATAATTGCATATCCGGACGATCATGTCCAGTCAACAACAAAACATCCAATGGACTATGTTTGTACGGTGTTGAAAGAGAGAAAATTAGATAATAAAAACATTGGTATGGAATTTGATACCTATTATTTTACGGCAAAATGCTATATGCGATTAACTCAAGGTTTACCGAACGCTACCATTAAAGACGGCCATGGCCTTGTCAACTGGGTGAAAATTGTCAAATCTGACATAGAAATCGAGTATATGCGACGTGCCGGCATTATTGCGGCTAAAGCAATGCAAGCCGGGATTGATAAGATTGCCGCAGGTGTAAGACAGTGTGATGTCGTGGCTGATATTAATTATGTTTCAACGGTAGGCACGGAGGAATTCGGTGGAGATTATCCGGGTCACGTTCCATTACTTCCAAGTGGGGAGCAAACATCTGCTTGTCATATGACTTGGACGGACGAGCCTTTAGTACAAGGCGAGCCATCAATTATTGAAATGGCGGGGGCATACCGTCGCTATAATGTACCAATGGCTAGAACGGTATCGATTGGAGAGCCAAGTGACGAGCTAAAACATTTAGCTGATGTTTGTATTGAAGGAATTAACGAGGCATTAGACGTAGTAAAAGAAGGTGTTACAGCAGAAGAAGTTGAAGCGGCTTGGAGAAAGTCGATTGAGAAAAAAGGCTTTAAGAAAGAATCTCGAATCGGTTATTCTGTTGGTCTTAACTTCCCGCCATCTTGGGGTGAAGAAACAGTTAGTATTAGACCAGGAGACAAAACCGTTCTACAGCCGAATATGACACTTCATATTATCCCTGGCATGTGGCTAGACGGAATAGGCATGGAAATTAGTCAGTCATTCATTGTAAAAGAGGATGGGTATGAAGTATTAGGAGATATTCCGCGTCAGTTGTTTGTAAAGTAATAGAATGCGAGATTGCGAAAATAAAAACTATTTGTAAAAATGGAAGCGGCGTCAAACCCGCTTCCTGATATTAGCTAGTATGAATGCAGTTGTTTTAATTGATGAATTAGGTATCATTAAATTCCATTTAACATGACTTGTTGTAATTGATAACGCTAATTGTCTTTTAAACTCTAAAACTGACATATGATGATTGAGTTTTAATTTGAAAATTGCCTATATTCTGAAAGGAAAGGATGTACGATATGCGCCAATTTAATGGGAAGCTCGCTATCATTCTAGGTATTTGGGCAATCATAACAGCAGTCTTTCATTTATATACAGCATATTATGGTTCTTTTGAACCTCGCTTTCAACGCGCTACGCATGTGATGCTGTTGCTTCCAATCGCTTTTTTGGTATTTCCGGGAAAGCGCTATCAAAAAAGTGAATTGCCAAGTGTTTTTGATTGGATTTTAGCTGTTCTTGCACTGCTTCCCAGCCTATATTTAATGATACAAAGTGACTCTTTAGCCCGAAGAGTAGAACTAGTAGATCCAGTAACAACGGTTCAGTTAATTTTAGGAATTATGATCGTTCTACTCGTAATTGAAGCATGTAGACGTGCTGTCTCCAGCATATTTGCTGGACTTATTACATTACTACTTTTGTATATGTTTGCGGCACCATATTTACCGGGACCTCTGAAAGCGAAAGCCTATAGTGTAGATCAAGTAACCGAGCTGATGTTTTTATCGGCGGATCAAGGTATATATGGGTTTTTAACAGGAATTGGCGCCACAATAATTTTTGTTTTTATACTATTTGCTGCAATAATGATTCGCTCAGGTGTCGGACAGTTCTTTATGGATATTTCTGTCATGATTGCTGGTAAGTACCGTGGAGGACCGGCAAAAGTAGCTGTACTTTCCAGCGGCCTTTATGGAAGTATCTCTGGAAGTGGTGTGGCTGATGTTTATTCAACAGGCAGTTTCACTGTACCACTTATGAAAAAGGTAGGCTACAATAAAACTAGTTCCGGGGCGATTGAAGCGGTTGCTAGTGCGGGTGGCCCTTTCTTACCACCGATAATGGGTGCGGGAGCTTTTATTATGGCGGAAATAACATCAACGAGTTACTTGATTGTTATTCAAGCAGCAATCTTAGCCGGCATTTTATACTATATCGGTGTAACTACAACGGTTCATTTTGAAGCTGTAAAAAATGATATTAAATCTGCTCCGATAGAGTGGAGTGTAGGTTGGAAGAGTATTTTTAAACGATTACCACTAATTATTCCATTTATTATCATGGTTTGGCTACTTATAGGGGGAATATCACCAGCGAAAGCCTCGGCTACATCTATTGTAGCGATGTTGATTATATGGATTATAGTCAGTGGAAAAAAATTCAAAGTAACCACTTTAATACGGGCACTTGAGTATGCGACGAAGAGTGGTGCAGTTATAGCAGCTGCTTTAGCTGGTGCAGGGATGATGGTTGCGGTTGTTAACCAAACCGGGCTTGCATTATCTTTAGGAAATTTGATTACTAAATATTCATTCGGAGTATTGGGAATTGCACTTGTTCTAGTGATGATTACAGTAATTGTACTAGGTGCAGGTATTCCAGCAACTCCATCATACATCATTACCGCTACAGTAGCAGTTGGGGCATTATCAGCATTTGATATTCCACTCCTGTATGTACATTTGTTCATATACTATTTTGCGATCTTGGCTGATATTACACCACCTGTTGGTGTAACAGCTTTTGCAGCAGCAAACATAGCGGGGTCACCACCATTAAAAACAGCTTTATTTAGTGTTAAGTATGCATTTGCTGGATTTGTTGTTCCGTATATATTCATTGCAAACCCAGCGTTGTTATTAGGCCAAGGTGATTACGCATTGTCTGAAACACTTCTCGTTTTTGTTCTCACTGCAATAGCTATTGTTGGATTAGGTGCAGCTGTAATTGGAGCTTTCTTTGAAAGAATCAGCTGGATGAAACGATTAGTACTAGCCATTCTTTCGATTGGAATCGTGTCAGGGACAACGTATATATCCATTATTTGTTTGGGATTACAAATTGTGCATATAGCAATAATGTACATTCAATACAGAAAAGATAAAAATAACGTAACAGAAAATGATTTAGCTGTAAAAGCTATTCAAGAGTAGCTTTTATCATAAAGAAAGCTCGCCGATTAGCAAGTCTAATAAGCGAAGATAGCGGATAAGTAGTGTTTACGTCACACAAGATGAACTAGTACTGGATTTTGATGGTATTTGCTAGTGAACAGCAAGAAAGTTTAACACCATCTTAACTGCTAATAAAAACAAAAAGGAGCTAGGAAAATGAGAAAAGTTATACTAGGAGCTATTGTGTTAATATTTGCACTCTTACTAACCGCTTGTGGAGGAGGAAATGAGGAAAATACTTCTTCAGATGCACAATCAAACAATAATGAAGCAGAAAGCAATGAAGCAAGTGATGGTTCGTCAGAAGGACTGACGGAGCCAGTTGAACTGAGCTGGGTAACTGGATCCCAAGGTGGCGTTTGGTATGGAGCAGGTGGTGGATTTGCCTCTCTATTAAAGGAATACGACGATAACTTCAATATAAAAGCAATTCCAGGAGGCACCGTTCAGAACATTGCTCTCGTTGATGAAGGTGAAGCAGATATAGCATGGAATATGGCTTTCTTTGCAAATCAAGCACTCGAAGGCTCAGAGCCATTTAAACAGGAGCGTAGTAATATCAGTGCGATAGCGAGTGGTTTAGGAGATAGTACTTTCCATTTTGTTATTGCTGCTGATCATGAATATGAATCTTTAGAAGAAATATTTGAAAAAGGAAATATTAAAATCGCTATTACACCACCATCTGGTTCAGACGACTATATTTTCCAAACAATGATGGAGTTTTACGACACATCCTATGAAGATATGGAAGCAAATGGTGTAGACTTTTTTCATGGTAGTTATGCAGAACAGGCAGAACAGTTTAAAAACTCTAACGTAGATGCGATATTTGCTTTATCTGGTTTACCAGGATCTTCGATTACAGATGCTTCGATTAGTCGTGATTTAAGACTACTAGAGTTTCCGGATGACTTAATTTCACACTTGGAAGAGCATAGTTTTCCTGAAAAGACAATACCTGCTGGAACTTACGAGAAAGCAGTTAATGGCGATGAAGATATAAAGGTTGCTACTGCTCCTAACGTTATTTTGGTTAATAATGAATTGCCTGAAAATGTTGTTTATGAAATGGTAAAAGGACTTAATGAAAATGAAGACCGATTTACTTCTGTTCATGCAGCCATGGATTATTATGATAAGGAAGAAGCTGCAAATAACTTAGGTCAGGTTCCACTTCATCCAGGAGCAGAAAAATATTATAAAGAAATTGGAGTAATCGAATAAGGGGATTGTAAAATGGCAGTCACTAAAAATAATCTTATACGTACCCGCATTGGCTTCCTTGCTATAGCCAATGCAGGTATCATTGAAAATGATATGTTTTCGATGAAGCCAGATGGCGTGTTTCTTCATTTTACTAGAATTCCAATGGGAACGGAAGTAAGCATAAAAAACCTCTCCGGCATGGAAAAAAGCATTGGATCTTCCGTAGATACTTTGATGCCAGGTCGGGAAGAATTGAGTGTTATTTGCTATAACTGTACTTCTGGTAGCTTTGTCATAGGTGAAGAGAAAGTCATAAATAAGATAGAAGAAAAGCGCCCAGAAGTGAAAGGTACAACTATGATCTCAGGCGTTGTTAATGCGCTTCACACATTGAATGTACGAAGAATTGCAGTAGGAACAGCCTATACGAATGATATTAACGAACTGGAAAGCAAATTTTTAAAAGATAAAGGTTTTGATGTTCTTCATATTAAAGGTTTGAACCTAAAAACAGATGTAGAAATGAATAACGTATCGCCGGAGGAATTGGTTGATTTTGCTATTTCTCTCGATCATCCTGAAGCAGAAGCTATCTTTTTAAGCTGTGGTGCTTTGCGTTCGACTGAAGTCGTTGCAACTATTGAAGAAAAGGTCAATAAACCTGTAATAACAAGTAATCAAGCAAGTTTCTGGAATTGTTTAAGGCTTGCTGGTATTGAGGACAATGTCAAGGGTTTTGGAAAGCTGTTTGAACATTAATCTATGCTTTTACTGAGGCAGTAATATGTCTTTATCGCCTTCGTATTTACAGACTATACAGATAAAGTGAAATTCAACTGAGAGGAGTAAATAGATTATGTCAATTAATGTAGTTTTAGCTGGTCCCCGTGGAAGGATGGGAACTGAAGCAATCAAAATGATTGAGGAAAAGGAAGACCTTAAATTGGTTGCTTGTATTGATCGGAAAAATGATGGTATGAAATTAAAGGATATACACGATTCTTTTGATTTGGATATTCCCGTATATGAGAATCCTGTACAGTGTTTAGAGGAAGTACAGCCAGACGTTTTATTGGATTTAACTGTTCCAGCTTCTGGATTTGAGAACACTTTAGTAGCATTACAGCATCATGTACGTCCTGTTGTTGGAACATCAGGCTTTACAAATGAGCAACTGCAGCGGTTGAATGAAGTAGCGAAGGAAAATAAAACAGGTTGTATCATTGCTCCAAATTTTGCTTTAGGGGCAGTATTGATGATGCAGTTTTCAAAAATAGCAGCCAAATATTTCCCGAATGTAGAAATAATAGAGAAGCATCACGATCAAAAAATAGATGCTCCCTCAGGTTCTTTAATGAAAACAGTTGATTTAATTAAAGAAAGCCGAAAAAAGACAGCTCAAGGACATCCCGACGAGTATGAAACAATTGAAGGAGCTCGTGGTGGAGATATTGATGGATTGAAAGTTCACAGTGTAAGACTTCCAGGTTTGATGGCTCAACAAGAAGTTATCTTTGGCGGCACAAGTCAATTGTTGACAATTAAACATGATTCTTTCCATCGTGATTCTTTTATGGAAGGGATATATATGGCAATCCGAAATGTAATGGAAGTAGATTCATTTATCTATGGCCTGGAAAATATTTTGGAGTTTGATTAATTTACTGTATGTACATTGTTTAAAATAAATGAAGAATGAAAACAGCCTGGGGTACTTATTGTCCTTTAAACGGTTTAACATATGGTAGTTGAAGTTCCATTTGTATCGATTCTTATACACAGTGACCCCCTTAATGTTTATAATCTGTGCATACTTTACTACTAGAATTTCAGGTAATGGTATCCCAGGGCTCTATTTAGGAATTATTTTATATTTTAACAAATCAAAGGAATAGTTTACTATCGAGTGATGAGTCTGATGAACAAAGGTAGTGATGTAATGCACAAGGATTTATTTATAGCCTTTTTCCGTGCAGGGATGCTTGGATATGGAGGAGGGCTTTCGGCGATTCCATTAATGCATAAAGAAGTAGTAAAAACATTTAAATGGATGGGTGATGATGAGTTTTCCGACGTATTAGCCCTTGCGAATACGTTACCAGGCCCAATTAACACAAAACTATCAGGCTATATTGGGTGGCGACTTGCTGGATTTTGGGGGCTAGTAAATTGTATTTCTGCTACTGTGCTTCCAACGGCTTTACTGATGACACTTCTGCTAACGGTATTGAATGCTTATAAGGATAATTCTATGGTACAAGGAATGTCAAGAGGTGTCTTACCAATTGCCGGAGTTATGATCGGAATCTTGGCTTGGGACTTTATCAAAAAATCAAAAAAATTGTTAGGTTGGTTATCGACCATCGTATTAACGGTTATTAGTATTGTAGCAATGGAATTACTAGGTATCCATCCTGCTTTTCTAATTATTGGCTTAATTTTACTTGCCTTGTCTACTAAAGGTAATAAAAAGGAACAGCGAGAAAATACAGAAGATCGTCAGGTGAGAAACTCATGATTTATTGGAAAATATTTATGGCGAATTTTATTGCCAACTTATTGGGATATGGTGGTGGCCCGGCAACAATACCCTTACTCGAACATGAGGTGGTTCACCGTTACGGTTGGTTTACAACTTCCGAGTATAGTGAAATGGTTGCGTTGGGGAATGGTTTGCCGGGCCCCATTTCCACCAAACTAGCTGCGTATATAGGGTATGAACAAGGTGGCATTCTTGGTGCTATTATTGGTCTATTTGGTACGGTAGCGCCATCGCTAATCATGATGATTACATTAATTGGGTTTTTGTTAAAGTATAAAGATTCACCAAAAATGAAAAAACTGACACAAATTGTCCGCCCCACCATTGCCGTACTACTAGGAGTTATGACGTATAACTTTTTCTTCGACTCTTATGTTCAAGTTGGTTGGATTCATACGATTATTTTAATTGTGGGAGGATATATATTATTGGAAAAAAGAAATGTTAGCCCAACATTTGTTGTACTCGGCGCGCTATTGTATGGCGGCATATTTTTGGGATAAAGCTTAGTAAAATCCGCATGATTAGGGAAGTTTCTAATCATGCGGATTTTATTAGGCACTTATTCTCTCTAACAATTCTGTGGTGAATATGCACTAATAAAATTTAAGGTAGTGGCGAAGGCGATTTTTGGAAAAGTTATATCCGATTTTTAAAAAGTTAATTAATAGCAAGAAAAAGAAAGAATTGGGGAAATAGCGGGTCACATAGGATTTCCACAGTCTTTACATATGATTCCAGTACTACTTGAATGGAATGTGGATGAGGTTATTGAAGAAAAGAGACCGTTAATTTCAACGGAAACGAATCAATTAAAATTGTAAGGAAATTTTAATAGGAGGTAACAACACGATGACAAAAGCATCGAAAAATGATTGGGTTGAAGTCGAAGTATTACTCTTGAAACCTTCTGAAAGAGCGGATACTCTTCCGAAAGAAACTTCAAATGTACCGTTATTATCATATGTACAAGGTTATCTTATTAATGAAAATGGAGCTTTAGGAGATCAAGTTCAAGTGAGAACACAAACCAATCGAAAAATTCAAGGGAAGTTGATTAATCTGTCTCCCAAGTTTGAACATGACTTTGGCCATCCAATGCCAGAATTACTAATAATTGGCTCCGAACTGAGAAAATTTATGACAAAAGGAGTGTAAATAGTGAATTTGTTAGAATCTATTAAAGGTGATCAGAAGTCTATTATTAAACAGTCAATAGGGATGGATTATGATGATTTCGAATATGAACATATTGGGTTTGATTATGAAGGCATGATGAAAAGCCATCCTTACTCTATAAAACAAATAAAAGAGATTCAAAAAAACGCTAAAGTCGGAGAAACCCCATTCATTGAATTGAAAAATATTAATCAATTAATAAAAAAACTATCCAAAAAGGGATATGGGGCAAAAATTTTTGTGAAAGATGAAGCGTGTAATCCTTCCGGTAGTTTTAAAGACAGGAGATCATCCGTTTCCGTTTATGACGCAATGAAAAAAAGTTATGAAGGTGTTATTTGTGCAACGAGCGGGAATTACGGTGCAGCAGTTGCTTCACAAGCGGCGATGTATGGGCTAAAAGCGATTATTTTACAAGAAGCGTTTGATAGCAGGAAGGTTGGGCAACCGGAAATTCTTGAAAAAGCAAGAGCATGTCTTGCTTATGGTGCCGAAGTAAACCAGTTAACAGTTGGGCCAGAGTTGTTTTATGAACTATTAAAAACGTTAAGGGATACAGGATTTTATAATGCCTCCTTGTATTCTCCTTTATCTGTCGCAGGTGTTGAAACATTAGGTTTTGAAATTGCAGAAGACTCAAAAGAAACTTTTAATCAATATCCGGATGCTGTTGTCGTTACACATGCAGGTGGTGGAAATGTAACAGGTACAGCTCGAGGGTTATTAAAAGCGGGAGCTGCAAAAACACAAGTTATTGGAGCTAGTGTCGACTTAACGGGGCTTCATATGGCGAGCGATAAAGACTTTAATAAAAAGTCATTTACGACTGGCCATACGGGATTTGGTATGCCGTTTTCAGTTGACCCCGATCGCGTAGATGTACCTCGAAATGCGGCTAGACCTTTAAGGTATCTTGATCGTTATGTGCTTGTCTCACAAGGAGAAGTGTTTTATACAACTGAAATGCTGGCACAATTAGAGGGCCTTGAGCGAGGACCTGCGGGAAATACTTCTTTAGCTGCAGCTGTTTCTTTGGCGCAAGAAATGGATGAGGATCAAATCATTGTTGTTCAAGAAACAGAATATACAGGTGCCGGAAAACACCCAACTGCTCAGTTAACATTTGCCCGTCAAAATGGGATTGAAATACGCCGAGGACATCCAGAGAATAATATGCCAGGAAAAAATATCATCATACCTGATCATCCGTCTCAGTTGAAAACAAAAGAAGTTGATTTGGATAAATTAAGAAAATCCTATTTAAGAAGGCTACTCAAAACTGTTAATTATTCGAAATTAAATCAGGCCGAGATCGAATTTATCGCAGCGGAAATAAATAAGAATCGAGCGTTTGTTGAAAACCTGTTGTCAAGCAATTCATTGGAGCACTAAGCGGTACATTTACGTTTAAAATGAACAAAGTATAGGTAAGGAGGTTCAATCTTTGTCAGAACTTTATTTCAAAACAACTCAAATGCGAATTAGTTTGCCATTACTTAAACAAAATATAAATATTATTAAGAAGGAAATAGAACCCAAAATACTATTAGGGGTAGTAAAAGCGAATGCTACTGGGCACGATATTCTATCCATAAGCAATATTTTAATAGACGAAGGTATAAATAGGCTCGCTGTTACAACTGTTGAGGAGGGTGTTTTTTTAAGAGAAAAAGGCATTGATGTTCCGATTCTTGTGCTTGGGTCTGCTTTACCAAATCAAGCAAAGGAAATAGTAAATTATAATTTAACCACAACTATATCAGCCGAAGCCTTATTATCGGAAGTCTCCAAGTTAGCGGTTCAAACCAATAAAACAGTATCTGTTCATTTGAAGCTGGATACGGGTCTACACAGATATGGTATATTGCCTGAAGACATTATAGCATTTTGTGAAGAGTGGTATTATGCTCCAAATATAAAATGGGAAGGAATTTATTCTCATTTTTCAAATGCAGATATCGCAGACTGGTACACAACGGATGAACAGTTTAATACATTTAATCATGTTGTTAATGAATTATCCGCTTTAGGATTTACATTTCAAATTAAACATATTGGAGGAACGGCTGTAGTCTTTCGAAAGAAGTATCATCTTGATATGGTGCGAGTTGGAATAGGGTTGTTTGGTTATCCCCCAATAGATGATGAAAACTTTAAAAAACTAAAACCCGTTTTAACAATAGCGTCTCAAATTGTTCAAATAAAAAACATTTCTAAAGGTACTCCGATCGGTTACGGGGGCAACTATATTACGAGTAGAGATGAAAAAATAGCTCTTATTCCACTTGGCCATAGCAACGGGTATAAAAGAGGTTATGCTAAAGAAGGATACGCGCTTGTAAATGGTAAAAAAGCGAAAATTGTAGGAGCCATTTCCCTTGATCAGGCGTTATTGAATGTAACGGACATAGAAGATGTATCGGTTGGGGATGAAGTAGTTGTTTTGGGATATCAAGGGGACCAACACTTGTCCGCGAATGAATTAGCGAATTGGATTGATAGTAGTTCAGATGAAGTTTTAGGTAGTTGGTCAGATCGTTTACTGCGTGTAATTGTCGATCAATAAACTTATAAGTGAATTTAATGCTTTCAGTAGTTCCTTTATTGTGAATTAGGCAAAGGGGTCACCTAGCATATTCATAATAAAGGAATCTGTTATTGGAAACAGGTGAAAACTGATGTTTAGAACACAATAAAAGTAATAAGGGCATTGGTATTATAACTGTTTATAATAAAATTCCTACTAGGCACACTCACTTACCCATTCGCAGATACACAGAGAAATTTGATCGGTTCATCCGTTCTATTCAGCCAGTAATGGGGTGTTGAAGAGTCGACTAAAATGCAATCATACGGGTTCAAATCGTATGCCTCATTTTTTATTAATACGGTTAGCGTTCCTTCCAGCACATATAAAAATTCCTGTCCTGAATGAGTGAGATTACTTCCCCGATTGCCTCCGGGATTAAGAATAATTAAATTCGGCATCAGGATCGGGTTTTCTATATTTCCAGAAAGGTCTTTATAAATAAAATTATTGGACTCACCACTGGTTGTACTTAAAACGTTACGAATAACTTTTGATTTTGGCTTCTCTTCCGTTTCGGAGAAAAAATAACTCGGTGTGACTCCCAGTGCTTCGGATATTTTTTTGAGAGATTCCAGTGTGGCTGAAGTTTTAGAGTGTTCCAGCTGGGAAATAAAACTAATGGAAAAACCTGTTTTTTCAGCAACTTGCTTCAGTGTCAATTGTTTTTTCTTCCTCAATTTCTTGACTTGTTCACCTAGTAGCTTTGACATAATTCCTCCACTAAACGATGTTTTCATTTACTTTCTTATTTGGATTATATCATAATCACATCATTTTAGGCGTATTAATACGAAAAATAATAAGGAAGCGCCTATTTGACAGCCTGTTTAGATTAATGTAAAATTTATATTGGATTAAAGTAATACTTAAATTATATTTAAGATTTACTTTAAATGAAGAGCTAGTATTTTAGCTTAGTTTGAAAAAATACATTGAAATAATTGGAGGTTTTTATTCATGGTAGTTCCATACACGCACGAGCCATTTACGGATTTTACGATTGAAGAAAACAAACAGGCGATGCAGGAAGCATTGAAAAAAGTTGAGGCTGATTTAGGTAAAGAATACCCGCTAATTATTGGCGGCGAGCGCGTGACAACGGACGAAAAAATTGTTTCCGTTAATCCGGCCAATCGTGAGGAAGTAATTGGTTATGTGTCTAAATCTAATAAAGATTTAGCAGAAAAAGCGATGAAAGTAGCGGATGAAACGTTTGAATGGTGGAGAAAAACGGATCCGGCAGTCCGTGCCGATATTTTATTCCGTGCTGCAGCAATTATTCGACGCCGGAAACATGAGTTCACGGCACATTTAGTTAAAGAAGGCGGAAAACCGTGGAAAGATTCCGATGCGGATACGGCTGAGGGGATTGACTTTCTTGAATATTATGGACGTCAAATGCTGGAATTAAAAGACGGGGCACCGGTAAATAGCCGTCCGATCGAGCATAACCAATTCCATTATATTCCACTCGGTGTCGGGCTCGTTATTTCCCCGTGGAACTTCTTGTTTGCGATTATGGCAGGAACAACGGTTGCTGCTATGGTAACGGGAAATACGGTGTTATTGAAACCAGCAAGTACAACACCAGTTATCGCATATAAGTTTATGGAAGTGCTTGAGGAAGCTGGCATGCCTGCAGGTGTAGTCAACTATATACCAGGACCTGGAAGCGAAGTCGGTGACTATTTAGTCGACCACCCACGCACACGTTTTATCAGTTTCACAGGTTCTCGAGAAGTCGGTACACGGATTTTTGAACGTGCGGCTGTCGTACACGAAGATAAAGGGCAAAAATGGCTTAAGCGTACGATTATTGAAATGGGCGGAAAAGATACGATCGTTGTAGATAATGAGGCTGATCTTGAACTTGCGGCACAATCAATCGTCCAATCGGCATTTGGTTTCTCCGGCCAGAAGTGTTCCGCTTGTTCCCGCGCAGTTATCCATGAAGACGTATATGATCAAGTAAAAGACCGCGTTGCCGAACTTGCGAATGAAATGGCTGCCGGTGACCCAGCAACGAATGAAACGTATACAGGTCCTGTCATTGATCAGGCTGCGTACGATAAAATTACGAGTTACATTGACATCGGTAAAGAAGAAGGCAAACTAATTGCAGGTGGAACCGGTGATGATTCGAAAGGCTGGTTCATTCAGCCGACGGTATTTGCGGATCTTGATCCAGAAGCGCGTATTATGCAGGAAGAAATCTTTGGCCCGGTTGTTGCTCTTGCAAAAGCTAAAGATTTTGACGAAGCAATTGAAATTGCGAACAACACGGACTATGGCTTGACCGGTTCAGTTATCACAAACAACCGAGAGCATCTTGAGCAAGCAAGAGAAGATTTCCATGTAGGTAACTTGTACTTCAACCGCGGGTGTACCGCAGCAATCGTTGGTTACCAACCATTTGGCGGCTTCAACATGTCAGGAACCGACTCCAAAGCGGGTGGTCCGGACTACTTGATCCACCACATGCAAGGAAAAACGACTTCAGAAATGTTTTAATATAGGACGGTATAAAACTTTTTAAGAAAACTAGCATTGTTTTTTATGCAGTTTTGTATGAATAAAAGGCAGACATCCATCATCAGAGGGTGTCTGCCTTTATTACTTTAATTACATTAGACTAATATTCAGTATATAAATAGACGGCGTCGATAGGATGCAACACATCCTAAAATAAAAAACGGACAAAGCTGCTAATGCACAGATCGTTCTTCTTCATTTTGGTTTCAAACAAGTATTAGTCCAGAAAATAAGCGTTAATTTCTTCTTTAGATACATGGGTGCCGATATAAAATGATCCGAAGTTACCATATTTTGCACTTACTTCATCAAACCGTGTATCATAAATAAGTTTTTTGAATGGAAGAGGATCATCGCAAAATAGGGATACGCCCCATTCATAATCGTCCAGCCCCATTGCTCCAGTGATAATCCGTTTTACTTTTTCTGTAAAAGGTTTTGCTGTCTTAATATGATCAAACATCATTTTTCCGCGTTCGGATTTCGGCAGCTGATACCAATTATTTGTTTCGCCCCGCAGTTTACTCATCGGATAAAAACAAACATATTCCGTTTTTGGAATGACTGGGAAAAGTTTGCTTCGCATGGCAGGATCTTCATACGGGTTTTGAGTTGGCTTTGTATAAGAACTTTTTTCGATAATAGACACAAAAGAATAAATAGGTTTGAAATAATGAGCCATCATTGTTTTATTAAATTCATTTTCAAGTTGGTTCAGTTCTTTCATTGTTGGTCGAAGAAACATGAACATAAGATCCGCCTTTTGACCAATGATGGAAAAAAGTGCATGACTCCCTTGTTTGTTATCTTCTATGAGTTGCCACTTCGCTAATAATTCGTGAAGTTCGTTTAAAGCGTTCGTTTGTTTTGTTTTTTCTGTTTGCTGCCACTTTTCCCAGTCTATCGTTCTGAAGTCATGTAGGGAATACCAGCCATCGTATGTTTCCACAGTTTCTACCATAAATAAATCCCTCCAACATTTGATAAATTAATTGATATGTTCATCATATTCCTAAGTACACTGTTAATAAGTGACTTTTGTCATAGGTTATAAAAAGAATGTGAAGGAATCATGAAGTACTGACAGTGGATAGGAAAAATGCACACTTTAATTAAGGGGCTATTGATAATTAAAAGCATAATACTTACATTCCGAGGCATGCTAAGAATAATTATGCCTATAGGAGGGTAATGTTATGTCAGAGGAGAACAAAAATAAAAACAAAGATAAGAACAAGCAACGAAATGTTATCAAGTATAATACCGAACCGAAAAACGACGTGGAGTTCAGTAATGAAAGTGAATTTTTGAATTTGGATAATAAGAAAAACAAGCGAAAACGATAAATAAAAATGCTGTCCTATAAAGGTTAATCTCCTTTTGGGACAGCAATTTTATTTGTGGAAATAGAGCCAAAATTTGCTGACTAATAAAACTTCATAAATTATTTCCTAGATTTTGTCAGTCAATTGCAAAAAGAGTTGATTTATTCACCGAAAATGTTGTATGGTTGTAATACAAGTTATAATTAAATATGTAATACTAATCTAAATCTATAAACCTTACATAAAACAAACGATTACTAGTTTTATAATAGCACTTTCATTCATATTATATAGTTATCAATATATAAAGAAAAATATCTCTAAGCAAATAGCACGAATGAACACATCCTGATTTTAGTACTGGTAAAATTATATCATAAGATGAAATAATGGAAAATTGCACCGTATACGAGAATGCTTCAAAGACGGAACAAGTACGTAAATTAGAGCGTGTTTACGTAAAGATTGAAAGGTTTCTAACGGAAATGATGGTGATTTAGCTAATCTTCATTTGAAAGCGTTAAAATATTCCTTTCCAAAAATCTTGGCCGGAATGATAAACGAAAAATTGTTATTTTTTAAGGCAAGTCAATATTTAAGAAAATTAAAAATAAATATGAGGATTCGGCTTACCAGGCAGAAGCGGAGCACCTAATGAACGCTATGTGTAAAGCTTAGGAATACTCGTGGTAATGATATTCAAAATAGTGGAGGTACATCATGGAAGCAAAAGAAAGAGAAAAAGAAGGTAGTGTAAAGGAAAAAATAGATACTAATAAAGCAGCATGGATGCCATTACTTGCGGAAATTATTCCTGAGAGCAAGCGCATATTAACCGACCATGCTGACCTATACAGTTATGCGTTTGATGCATCGTTTGGCATGTTTTTACCGGAAGTTGTTGTTCAGCCGGAATCAACGGAGGAAGTGGCAGCGATTATGAATCTGGCCAATACATATGAAATTCCTGTGTATCCAAGAGGACAAGGAACGAGTTTAAGCGGTGGACCACTCCCGGTCCAAGGCGGAATTGTGCTCGACTTGTCCAACTGGGATGATCACCTTCTCGTCGATCCGGAAGATATGGTGGCGGTTGTTTCCCCAGGCGTATTGACGTCAGACATTAACACGGCTGCATTGGAGTTCGGAATGATTTACCCCCCTGATCCGAGTAGTTCGCATGTGTCGACGATTGGCGGAAATTTGGCAGAAAATTCAGGTGGGCCGAGGGGCCTGAAATATGGGGTCACTAAAGATTATGTGATCGGTTTGGAAGTTGTAACTCCCGAGGGAGAAGTCATTCGTACTGGTGGTCGAACGATTAAAAATGTTACCGGATATGATTTAACGAAATTAATTGTCGGTTCAGAAGGCACGCTTGGAATTATTACGGAAGCGACGTTGCGGTTGAGCCCAAAACCTCGAGCGACGAAAACATTGATGGCGTTGTTTGATGATTTGGTAAATGCAGGTGCAGCCATTTCCAAAACACTTCAGGCGGGAATATTGCCGTCTAAACTGGAAATCATGGATCATGATTCCATCAATGCTGTAGAGGAATACGAACCGTTGGGGCTCCCGACAGATGTGGAGGCGATGCTGTTAGTGGAGCTGGATGGACATCCAGCGGCAATTGAAGACGAAATTAACAATGTACAAGATGTATTTGCTGCAGCAGGTGCCCGGGAAGTGCGAATTGCACATACGAAGGAAGAGGAGAATGAATTATGGCGAGCTCGTAAACTCGTTTCTCCAGCAATTGTACGAAAGAAGCCTACGAAAATATCAGAAGACGCTACGGTACCAAGAAGCAAGATACCAGATATGTTTGCGAGATTAAAAGAAATTAAAAATAAATACAAGATTGATTTGGTTGTATTTGGTCATGCCGGAGATGGCAATCTGCACCCGAATATTATTGCGGATAAAAGGGATCATGAGGAAATGAGACGCGTTGAATTAGCTGTGGAGGAAATATTTGAAGCAGCTGTGGAACTCGGAGGAACGTTATCCGGCGAACATGGCATTGGAACATTAAAAGCACCATTCATGGAAATGGAGCTAGGTGCCATCGGTCTCGATATGATGAAACGAATTAAAGAAAGCTGGGACCCGAACAATATTTTAAATCCGGGGAAAATCTTCCCGAAGCCTGGACAGAAGTTGGTGTTAACAGATGATTAAGCATGAACTTGCATATGAAGAAACGTTTGATTGTGTACAGTGTGGCTATTGCCTCCCAGCTTGTCCGACTTATGTCACGATGGAAAAAGAAACACATTCCCCAAGAGGGCGTATTAATTTAGTGAAAATGGCTGCTGAGGGGAAAATTACTTATTCCGAGTTGGAGGCACCTATTAATCTATGTTTAGGTTGCCGAGCATGTGAGGTTGTTTGTCCAACGAATGTGCAGTACGGTAAAATTTTAGAGTCGGCGAAAGCGGCGATCGTTGCTGACAAAAAAGAGAAACAATCCAAGCGCGCGAAGTTATTTCAGGAGTTTGTTTTCGATGGTGTACTGTCAAATAAAAAAATACTTGGGCTTGCTGGAGCAGGTATGGCGGCTTATCAAAAGACAGGCATGCAGCGTGTTGTGCAAACGACGAAATTGACGAACGTATTACCGGAAAATCTACGTTCGTTTGAGAAAATTTTGCCGAAAGTCGAAGGTGTTATGCAACGCAGAAAACGTGCAGAACATTATCCTGCTCAGTTAAAACCTGCCTATAAGATTGGATTTTTCACGGGATGTATTATGGATACAATGTTTTCGTCGATTAATACAAAAAGCATAAAGCTCCTTCAAGCAGCTGGATGTGAAGTTACGGTGATTAAAGAGCAAACATGTTGTGGTGCGTTGCAAAGTCATAGTGGAGAAACGGAGATTACAAAAAAGCTTGCTTTGGAAAACATTGAAGCATTTGAAAAATACGATTTTGATTATATCGTAAACAGCATTGGCGGTTGTGGTGCGATGCTCGTTGAATATGACCATTTATTTGCAAATGATGAACCGGAATTACATGCACGAGCAAAAGCATTTGCTGAAAAGAATGTGGATATTAGTGTGATATTAAATACGTTGTCGTTACCACTTGAAAAAGAGATTGATCGATTAGTAACGTACCAGCCATCCTGTCATATGAGCAATGTGCAGAAACGAACGAATGAACCGTTGGCACTTCTTCATTCGGTACCAGGAATTACGTTTAAAGAACTACCGGATCAACATATGTGCTGCGGTTCAGCCGGTATTTATAATATCGTCAATTACAATGAATCAATGGATATTTTGGATGAAAAAATGACACATGTTGAAAAAGTAAAACCAGAAATGATCGTAACGACGAACCCTGGTTGTCATTTACAAATGAAGCTAGGCGTTGAACGTGAAGGGTTAAAAGATCAGGTTGAAGTCGTTCATTTAGTAGAATTACTAGCTGAAAGCTGTGGAATAGAAGTTTAGGAGTTTAGCACATTGCCTTATCCTTTATGAATATGGAGCACAGCGCATCAGCGACAGAGTAACGCGCGTAAGCAGGTGAACATCGCGCGTCACAGAAATAAATCACTCCATAGCAATAGAAAACTAATTAAGAACAAGTGTGAAACACGAGCTTAACCTAATTTTCCATAAAAAAATGCCACCTACCTCCTTCATTATTCGATTGTAATAATGAGCAGACAGCCAAATAGTTGGCGTCTTGCTTCATCAATCGTTTTGAAGGGGGATTTTATAATGGTAAAAATCTTTATTGATCCGGGTCATGGGGGAACGGATCCTGGGGCAGTGGCGAATGGGTTAAAGGAAAAGGATATTTGTTTACACGTTTCATTAAAACTTCGGGACATATTACAAAAAGAATTTAAAGGGCTAATGGTAAAACTATCTCGTACAGAAGATCGAACGTTGCCATTGCGGGAACGAACGAGAATGGCGAATCGTTGGAAAGCGGATTATCTAGTTTCCATTCATATCAATGCAGGAGGAGGTCAAGGATTTGAGTCGTATGTTTATAACGGCCTATACAGGAAAAAGCAAGAGACGGTGCGTCTGCAACAGAAGATTCACCGTGCAATCGTGAACCGGACTGAATTTACGGATCGTGGGAGGAAAGAAGCAAATTTTCATATGCTTCGTGAATCGGCAATGCCTGCTTTACTTACGGAAAGTGGGTTCATTGATCATCGTGAAGATGCTGAACATTTAAAAACGGCGGCATTTCTCAATAAGATAGCTAGGGGGCATGCGGAAGGTATCGGTGAGGCGTTCGGGTTAAAGGTGAAAAGAAAAACAATTAATAACAAAAACCGGATCCATATCGCCCAACAGGGAGATACACTTTGGAAGATAGCAAAAACATACCATGTAACGTTACGAGAGCTGCTTCAATTAAATGAAGGGATTGAACCAGAGCGCCTTCAAATAGGGCAGGAAGTTATTGTGAAAGCCTCTGATCAGCCAGCCACTCATACCGTTCATATAGGAGATACGCTTTGGCAGATCGCCCAGTCGAACAATATAACAGTAAAAGAATTGGTCAAATTAAATGATGGTGTTGATCCGAAACATTTACAAATTGGAATGAAGCTTCGCCTGCGATGAAAAATAGAAATTACCTTCAATGGCAGAATGTGGTTTGCTACTCATTCTGTTTACAGTCATGCTCTTTTAGCGCATAATATGGTAAGAACCAATTTTCATCCTTGTTCGTAAAAAGAGGTGTTTGTTGTGCAAAATAACAACGGAAATAATGCACTGCTAAAAATTGCCTCCTGGTGGCTTTCTATTCCGCGGGTGTGGCGACAAGGTGGGTTTTGGCTAATCATACTCATCCTATCGATCATGGGGTGGGTTAAACTTTTTCGTGGTTGAAGAAAAATCTCTTTTTTATAATAGATAATAAAATTGATGATAAAATATACTTTAAGCAGAAAAGGGTGTTTAAATTGAAAATTGTTTCCATCGAACCAACTCCAAGTCCACATTCTATGAAGGTCAACTTAGATGAATCACTGCCTGACGGGGAAACGTATAATTATCAGTCAAAGGATGAGGGGAAAACAGCACCCCCTTACATAAATAAATTACTGCAAATTGATGGTGTCAAAGGGCTTTATCACGTGCTTGATTTTATAACGATCCAACGAAATCCGCGCATAAAATGGGAAGAGATATTGCCTGAAGTACGTGAGTTACTCGGAGCTACCGGGGAATTGACCGAAAACTTTATTGCGGCAGGCAACCCGGAGACTGCTCCGTATGGAGAGGTTAAAGTGTTTCTGCAAATGTTCCGCAATATTCCTATGCAGGTGAAATTGGAAGATGGAGATACAGAGCTGCGATTTGGCCTTCCGGAAATATTTACAAACGCAGTAATGGAAGCATCAAAGGCGTCATCTAACATGTTAATGGAAAGAAAATGGGTCGAACAAAGTACGCGTTATGGCGACATGAAAGAAATCGGGGATACGGTTGTCGAAGAATTAGTAGCTACTTATGATGAGAACAGATTATCAAACCTTGTAAAGCGTGCTTTTTCCAATGAAGATAAAGTGGAAGAAACGACTGCTAAACCAAAAGAAAAAGTAACGATGGACATACTGGAAAGTCCGAACTGGAAAGAACGATATGCAGCACTAGACCTAATTGTCGAACCTACAACGGAGGATCTTGATGTCTTAAACAAAGCATTGGATGATGAGAAATCCTCTGTACGACGTCTCGCGACTGCTTTACTTGGCATGATTGAAGATCCGGAAGTATTGCCTTTCTTGTATAAAGCATTGAAAGATAAGGCAGTTAACGTACGTCGAACAGCTGGAGACTGTCTGTCAGATTTAGGATTGAAGGAAGCGATGCCGGAAATGACGGACTCCTTAAAGGACACCAATCGGCTTGTACGTTGGCGTGCTGCGATGTTTTTATATGAACTTGGAGACAAGACTGCAATCCCAGCGTTGAAACAGGCATTGGACGATCCCGAGTTTGAAGTGCGTATGCAAGTGCAGATGGCTTTAGCTCGCATTGAAGGTGGTAAGAAAGCGCAAGGGTCTATCTGGCAGCAGATGAACGAAGCGACGAAAAAAGATTAAAGACATTCATTTGTCAATGTTCAATAAAAACCTTCCAAGTCTGGATAGCGGGTGTATTTTAATAAGAGCAAATAATGGGCATGGAGGAACGTGTCTCGTTTGTGCAGATGCAGTTTATATAATAAGATAGGTTTGATCACTTTTTTAGCACGTTTAATTTAACAAAGCTATACAAATTCGAAAGATAAAGACCACCTAAAACATTGCTTTCCGGATTCCCAAGTTTTCTTAAAAGGTCAGAAAGTATAAATTTTTGCGCATAGCTGTCTAGCTTAAACGCCCAGCCCCTCGAGGTCTTAAGCAATAACTCTTCGTGGCAAAATTCGCCACTACGATTTCTTGCTTAAGCTTGTCGGGGCTTACCAGGGCGCTTGCGCTTTTCTTACCAATTACTAGTAGAAATGGAAATGATATAAATGGAGGACAAAATGCAAGTAGATCACGCAAAAATTCAAGAAGCAGTACGCATGATGCTGGAGGCAATCGGGGAAGACCCGGAACGTGAAGGGTTAGTCGATACACCTGCAAGGATTGCTAGAATGTATGAGGAAGTGTTCTCGGGGCTGCATCAGGATCCGAAAGAATACTTTGCAACGATATTTGGAGAAGATCATGAGGAACTTGTACTTGTTAAAGATATTCCGTTTTATTCCATGTGTGAGCATCACCTCGTTCCTTTTTATGGTGTGGCACATGTCGGGTATATTCCTAAAGGTGGTAGAGTAACTGGATTAAGTAAATTAGCTCGCGCAGTCGAGGCTGTTACCCGAAGACCACAACTGCAGGAGCGCGTAACAGCGACCATTGCAGATGCTATGAAAGATACTTTGAAGCCACATGGAGTGATTGTTGTAATAGAAGCAGAGCATATGTGCATGACAATGCGTGGCATTAAAAAGCCCGGATCAAAGACGATTACGTCAGCTGTTAGAGGCATTTTTCAAAAAGATGCAGCCGCTCGGGCGGAAGTATTTAGTTTGATTAAAGGAGACTAATGGAAACAGTTATTCATGCTGTTTCCTATCTATTTGTTACGGAGCACTAAATTAAAAGAGACTGCTGTGAGTGACTTAATTGAGCGGATTACTACTGTATACGACTGTTATTTCGGAGCCGAGTGTTGCCTTATATTCATAAATTACACAAGTGATTATCCATTCATAAAGGAATTGTATAGTATGTATAAATATGGTTTGTGGGCTGCTGTTTTCATTTGGATGTGGTTGATTTTTTACTTATCGCATCAACAGGGAACTTCATCCAGTGAGTTAAGTAGCGGAATTACGGAAGTTATAAAACATGCAATTGAAAAGGTGTTTCCCCATTCCAACATAGACATCGAGCATTTACACCATGTTATTCGGAAAAATGCTCATTTTTTTGCGTATTTTGTTCTCGGTTGGCTGATCATATATGCTTGGAGAAATAGCGGTATTGATGAATTGCGTAGCGTTGTATTTGCTATTTGTCTTTGTGTTCTATATGCCATTTCCGATGAAATACATCAACTATTTGTACCGGGAAGATCCGGTGAAGTTCGTGATGTATTCATTGATAGCGCTGGATCGGTTACTGGGGTTGGAACATATCTGCTTATAGGTTATCTCAGAGGAATAGTGAAAAGAAGTAGAAAAAAATGATTTTTGTTTGTTAAAGGATTATAAACATCATGCTTCAATGTTATCCCTGTTCTACATGTACAGTTTTTATTATGAATTTAAGGGGTATAATACCCCTCACGTATGAAGAAATGAAGCGTGAAGGTTGAAGAAAAGGAACCCCCCACTGAATGACAGGTCACTTTATTGTTTGGTTCCCTAGTCGTTCATTTAAAGTTGATAGTTTTGATCCCACGAGAGGGCCTCTTTCCAAATGTATTTTTCTTTAAGCATACATTTGTCATAGAGCCCTTTCTTTTTTTATTTGTAAATTAATTTCCATGTAGATCGATCGTGCGTGGAATCATGTTTTACGTTAAAATTTTTGCGGAAGATTAGAAAGCTATGTCCTCAATTCGTCTGGGCTACGCTTACAGCTTCATAAAAAGTAGAAGAACCGGACAAACTACGAGTCAGTCTTGTTGCCAAAACTAAGGTTTGAATTATATTAACTTGTGCAAAAGTAAACAATAAATGCCGAGTTTTCTCATTTCAGGATAAAGGAGGTGGCCTTTTTATGGAACATTTGGATTTGCATCATATTTTTCAGCTTGGTCTTATTTTAGTTATGATAGCAGCCGGGATTACGGCAGTTGCTAAGAAGTTTAAACAACCTTATCCTATTGCCCTTGTTATTGTTGGTGCATTTATTGGATTGGTAAATATCCCTGTATTGAAACCGTTGAAACAATTTATTACGGAAGGAGAAGTTTTTAATTTTGTTATTATTACGTTGTTTTTACCGGCTTTACTGGGGGAAGCTGCTTTAAAACTTCCAATAAATCATTTGGTCGAAAATAAGAAGCCAATTATTCTGTTGGCTTTTGGCGGGACGTTTCTATCATTTATTGTTGTTGGTTTTTCTTCCATGTGGCTTTTAAGTTTTTCAATTCCGGCAGCATTCGTTTTTGCAGCTGTGATGAGTGCAACAGACCCGGTTAGCGTGCTGTCTATCTTTAAGAGTGTAGGTGTTGAGAAAAGATTATCCACTGTTATTGAGGGAGAAAGCTTATTTAATGATGGGTTGGCCGTTGTGCTTTTCAATATTTCTGCGTTTTCATTACTTGCTTACGCGGACCTTGGATTGGAAGGTGCAGGCTATGGTCTGTTGGAATTCATTAAGGTAATTGCGCTTGGGCTGATGGTAGGTGGTGTGCTCGGATTCGGTATTTCACGTTTAACGAGATACTTTGATGATTATCCTCTGGAAATTATTTTTAGTATTATTTTATTTTATGGCGCTTTTTTACTAGCAGAAGCGATAGGTGCATCAGGTGTTATAGCGGTAGTCGTCGGTGCACTTGTACTAGGAAATTACGGGACAAAGATTGGAATGAGCCCAGCAACGAAATTAAATATTAGTAACTTTTGGGACGTTGCCGCATTGCTTGCAAATTCACTCGTATTTTTAATGGTCGGTTTGGAAATTACCCGAATTAATGTTGCAGATAAATGGGGGATGATCTTTCTTGCGCTTCTTATTGTACTTATTGCTAGAAGTGCTGCTGTCTACATCAGTTTATTATTCGTTCCAAAGATTCCGGCTGCATGGAAGCATACTTTAAATTGGGGTGGTTTAAAAGGGTCCTTATCGATTGCGCTTGTGTTAAGTTTGCCAAGGGATTTCTCCGGTCGGGAAGAAATATTGGTGATGGCCTTTAGCATTGTGCTATTTTCACTAATTGTACAAGGTCTTTCGATCAAGCCGCTTATCAAATGGCTTGGCGTTACAAAAAAGGAGACGGGGAATGAAGAATATGAGCGTTTGATTGCAAAAGGGCACGAATATGAAACCGCCATTAATGAAATACAAAAAATGAAAAAGAAATTGTTTATTACGGGAGCAGTGACAAAAGAGGTGATCAAAAAATATGAAACAAGCCTGGAAACGTTACGAGTAGAGGTAGAGCAGCTATTTAATGAATACCCCGAATTAAAAACGAAACAGCAATCCATTTTAAAGAAGTATTCTTTATATGCGCAATATGATGCGATTAATCAATTGGTAAAAGATGATATTATTTCAAACGATGTGGCGGAACGTGAGCATGATTTGATTACGAACGAACTAGTTGAATTAGAAGATGAAGAATAAAGGTTTATTAAATGACAGCGAGAATTTCCTCACTTAATTAAATGGAAGCGTGCTGTTGTTTAGATTGATAGAGAATGATTTTGCAAGAGTCTTACTAGTTGGTTGATTCGTTTCTATTCTCCAAAATAGTACTTGTGCTTATGGGGAAGATGGACTAATATAGAAAGGTAGAAGAATTTGTCAAAAATAATCGCTAGAGATAAAAATGTTTCGATAGATTTGATAGAATGAATACGAGGTGGCTTACATTGAGCAGAATAGAACGGAAAAAATCAAAAAAGCGGTGGTTGAAAATACCGCTTATCATTATTGGACTATTCGTATTGGGAGTAGGGATTTATGCATTCTCGGTTTATAATAATGCCAAAAATACAGTGAATGAAAAAATGCATGAACCGGTTGAATCGATCGACACATCTATTACAAAGAAGAAAATCAAAGGGACGGAGCCTTTAAATATTTTATTGCTTGGAATTGATGCAGAATCCGGTGAAAGGGGTCGGTCTGATGCATTAATGATTTTGACGCTAGAGCCTAAAAGTGATCGAATGCAGCTCGTCAGTATTCCCCGGGATACACGAACAACAATTGTCGGTAAAGGAATAGAAGATAAAATAAACCATGCATATGCATTTGGCGGAACGGATATGACAATTGCTACGGTGGAAAATTTTCTCGATATTGACATTGATTATTATGTGCGTATGAATATGGCTGGGTTAAAAGACCTAGTTGATGAGCTTGGGACAATAACGGTAAATAATGAAATCGAATGGAGCGACAGCAAATATAATTTTAATAAAGGTCCGATTGCAATGGATGCGGATCAAACGATGGCCTTCGTTCGAATGCGAAAACAAGACCCTGCCGGTGATTTCGGTCGGACGAAGCGACAGCGGCAAGTGATTAAGGGGATTATAAACGAAGGTGCGTCGATTGGATCAGTTACGAAAATAGACAGCATGATTAATATCTTTGGAACAAACATGGCTACAAATATGGATTTTGATGATATGAAGAAAATATTTGGCGGCTATAAAGATACGCGAAAAAATGTTGCTGAATATATGATGGAAGGAACCGGAAAGAATATTGGCGGAACATATTACATGATTGTGTCCGATGAAGAAGTGCAAAAGGTGCATGGCATGATAAAAGAAATGGAAATGTAGACCGCATATATATTTATACAAAAATATGAACCTGTACAGTCTTTAGTGAAGCTGTGCAGGTTTTTTTCGAAAGATAAGGAAGTATAAAATTTTGTTCATAACTGTCTAGCTTAAACGCCCAGCCCCTCGAGGTCTTAAGCAATAACTCTTCGTGGCATAGTCCGCCACTACGATTTCTTGCTTAAGCTTGTCGTGGCTTACCAGGGCGCTTGCGCTTTTCTTAAAAGATAAGAATGTATAAAATTTTTCGCGTAGCTGTCTAGCTTAAGCGCCCAGAAACTAGGCGACTTCCTGCAGCGCCTTGCGATAAGTCATCATCGATTCGCGGTGCTCATCGTGATTCCTTTATCTTAGTTGCTTCAGTCCAGTCGCTACGTTTCTAGGCAGGGCGCTTGCGCTTTTCTTTAATTGTATATAAATTCATATAGGGTTTAAATTCAGTTGTTTGTTAAATACTATCTTGAACAGTGCTAAGGACTGATGGGGTAGCGCTTTGTCATAACGATACAGATTTATATAGAATAAATGTTTTACTGACATGTTTCGGGGAATATCTTTAGTAATTATATTTTGTATTGAAGAAAAGAACAATAGATGATAAGGGAAGGGAAGAATATGCGAACAATTACCGTCGGTTTAATACCTTCTCCTGATTTGCCTGCAGATATTGCTGCTAAGATGATTGGACCATTGCCTGACGCTTTTGAAAAATTCGTTGATTTCGACGTTTCTTGGAAAGTGGAAACGACCGTTGACCCTTTAACTGGAGCTGCAGAGAATATCGGTGAAATTATTGATGAAGCAGCAAAAATAAAGAAAGAAAACAATTGGGATTTCGTAATTTGTCTAACAGATTTACCAAGTTTTTTTAAAAAACGGGTAGTAACAGCAGACGTACGGTTAGATGCTAGGGTGGCATTTATTACTTTGCCGGCTTTTGGTGCTTTTCCTTTAAATAATCGGATTAAGAAGGCGATATTGTTTCTATTGGATGAAATGTATTCCTATGCAGAGGGAGAGGTGGGTGAAGATCAATCCAATTCTTCTGATTTAAATTGGCGATTTTTATTTTCTAAAATACGTCGAATCCAACCTGCTGATGAAAAATCATCAAGTGTACGGTTTGTATTAAACTCCCGTGTTATTGGTTGGTTACGAGTGCTTTCCGGTATGACATTTGCCAATCGTCCGTGGACTGCGCTTGTCTCGTTTAGGAAGATTGTCACGCTCGCATTTGCGACAGGAGCATATATTTCAATTTTTTCCACACCTTGGGAATTAAGTGTGGAGTATACGACAGCACGCTTTATTATTTTAATGTTTGCGTCGATCTTTAGTATGGTAATTTGGGTTATATTTGCGCATAATCTTTGGGAGAAGCCGACAAGCAAAGGTGGCGTCCAGCTCCGCAAATTGTATAACTTAACGACTGTTTTTACTTTACTTATCATTGTAGCAATAAATTATATTATATTATTTATTTTATTTCTTTTGGCATTATCTATTTTCGTGCCTCCACATCTGTTTGATGCATGGACAAGTTTTAAGGGTGAGCCTAGTCTTGTGGACTATTTTCGGTTGGCGTGGCTAGTTACTTCCCTTGGTACGTTAGCAGGTGCAATTGGGGCAACAGGCGAGCAAGAAAGCAGAATCAGGCATATTACGTATTCATATAGGCAAATGAATCGATTATACGAATTGGAAGAGGAAAAAAATAATAAATCGAACGAAAGCGAAACATCCATGTCATAATTGTTATGGACAACGAAAAAAGTTGTTTCGTACCTGGTTAGGAATCAGGACTGCAGGAGTGATTAATTTGGAGGATAAAATCACAATTGGCATTATCGCAGCACCGGGATTAGCCGCTGACATCACCGGAAAAATGGTGGATGATTTACCGGAATCATTGGAGGAAGTCATTGATAAAAGGTTGAATTGGAGAGTGGAAAAAGAGGTTGATCCACTTACAGGGGCAGCGGAGGATACGGATGAAATTTTCTCCAATATAATGGATTATCAACAAAACAAAAAATGGGATTTTGTCATTACTTTGACAGACCTGCCATTGTATCATAATAAAGATATCGTTGTTTGTGATTTGAATTCCGATAAAAAAACAGCTGTTTTATCCTTACCGGCATTCGGCTGGGTTCCAATGAAAAAAAGAGTAAAGCGTTCGATCATTCAAGTGATCAGCATACTTTACAATGATAGCATAACAAAAAATAATGCAGCGGGTAACAAGACTTATGTTTCAGACTCCATTACGAAGCAATTTCCATTAGCTCCTATCCGCTATTTGCACATGGAAAATGGACATAAGAAGTTTGTCATTATCCCAAAGGTTAACGGACATGCTCGATTGTTGCTCGGGATGACATGGGCAAATAACCCGTTTAAAATTATGTCCAGCTTGACGAATTTAATTGCGATTGCTTTCACGACGGGGGCATTTGGTATGATTTTCACTACTATGTGGAAATTAAGCCATGCTTTTTCGATCTACCGGTTAGCGGGATTGTTTATCGCTGCAATTATAGGAATGGTCTTGTGGATTATTGTCGCGCATCATTTATGGGAGCGACCTTCCAGACAAGAAAAAAAGAGCTCGCACCATTTCTATAATATAGCGACCGTACTGACACTCCTTATTTCTATTACTGTATTCTATTCCGTTTTGTATATTATTTTCTTCGTTACAGCAGTCATTTTAATACCACCAGAGTTTTTTGCGCGTGTTCTAGATCTGGATCATGCAGTAGGTTTAGCTGAATATTTAAGGGTTGCCTGGCTCGCTGCTTCCATTTCAACTTTTGCAAGTTCTATCGGTGCAGGGCTCCAAAATGAGGAACTAGTACGTGAAATTACGTATGGTTATCGTCAATATAGAAGGTACTATGAAATAAAAAAGTAAAGATACTTGTATATTATGGATGGCGAATTGGTTTCGTCCCCCTTGAAAATCATAACGAAAAGATTATAATCGTATAGGTTAGTCGTATTTCATTTAAGGGGATAATTATGGACGGAAAATTACATGGTTTAATCGGTGCAGGTGTTGGTTTTGGGGTAAGTCAATCTGTTGGTGCGGATGTTGGAGAAACTTTATTTCTTATGGCTGCAGGAATCGTATCATCGTTAGCACCAGATTTAGATACGGCAAGCAGGCTTGCTAATAGAATCTCTTTTCCACATCAAATTATGCAAAATATGATGCGATTGATCGGCAGTTTTTTAGCAGTGTATTCCTTTCTAAAGCTAGCCACTACGGAGAAAATAGTCGGGATTGCAACGGGAATGGTTCTTTTTTTGATTGCTCCGAAATTTTCCCGGAAATTCATGCTTTTGATCAGTGGTGTGGTCGTCATTGGTGCAGGCATATACGTGAATAAGACTTGGGTAATTTTGGCGGGATGCTATATTGCTGCGGCATCGTTACTGAGCCATCGGACATATACGCACTCTTTGCTCGGATTAGTCTTTTTTAGTTTAATCGCTGTGAGAGCTGAAGAAGATTTAGGCGTGAGCGGTTTATACTGGGCTGCCATTCTTGCTTACGCCAGCCATTTAGTTGCAGATATGCGACTTATTCCGGGAAATAAAAAAGGAGTCAAATTGCTGCTGCCACTTAGTCGATGGGAATTTTGATATTGCTTTTTTTAGTAGGCAGAAGGATTAGATTGCACAATAATCTATCATCCGTGAGGAAAATGCAGTGAATTTACAGTAAGCAGAATGGAAAAAGCTTATCTCGTACCTTAGTATATGTTACGGTAGGAGCCGGATAAGCTTATTCTAGGGAGGCATGAAATTAACCTATAATGTATTATCTGTGCTGTCGTTAAAATTCGGTTTCTAATTTGTAGCACTAGCGTTGCATTAATTAAAACAAATAATTGTTAATATTCCCAATGATCAGTAATTTGCTTTTTATTCAATAAAAAATCCTTTATAATGGAGAGACAGGTGGTTCCTGTCCAAATCCCATTACAAAGGATAACAGATATGGACAAGAATACAC